>JBAYVM010000350.1:0-3733 GCA_041674645.1 Victivallaceae bacterium
AGACATGTTATAACTGCCGGTCGTCTGGTTGTTCGCGTTGCTGTTTGTCCAGCTGGCTGAGGCGGCTTGCGGGCTGTTGCTCGCCACCGCCGCCGGAGATTCAAGTTTTTTAATTTCCGACTCTAGTCCTTTTTTGCCTTTAGCCGCAGCAATGGCCGCCGCCCCCTGTAATTTTTGCATAAAGGAATAGCTGCAAATATGAACATAACCATAAAGTATGAAAATTGAACACAACACGCCACCGAAAAGACCGCGCATAATCTGACTCCTTTATCGTTTATGTATTAGATAATATTATATCTTCCCGGATATTGCAATAGCAAAAGACAAAATATTCTCAACAGGTGAATGTTTTTGCGTTGCCGGATTATTTGTTGTTGAGTTGAATATTCTTCCAGCCTTTGCCGATTTTAATGGTTTCTATTTTGGCGTTATCCCGCGGAGAACGGCGGATAACCAGAATCGACGAGTTGGGAAATTCCGGGAGAATTTTCTTCGCGAATTCCGGGCCATTGATGAATACCGCAGTTGAAAGATAATCCGCATCGCCGGCTTTTGCGGTCAAAACGGTTACTGCCAGCATTCCTTCGACCGGCATGCCAGTCTTCGGATTCATGATATGCGTGTATTGTTTGCCGTTGATGGTAACATAGCGTTCATAGTTGCCGCTAGTGGCCATGGACTTTTTCTTAATCTCGATAACGCCGCAAAGCCCGTCTTTGTTTAACGGATTGCGAACTCCGACCGTGTAGGCTTCTTTTCCTGGCGGCGGTTGCGGAAAGCAATACATGTTGCCGCCGAGGTTGATTACTCCGCGGATGATTCCCAGTTTTGTAACTTCTTCCGCCGCCATCTCGACCGCGAACCCTTTGGCAATGCCGCCCAAATCAAAAGACATTCCAGGAACAGTGAATTTTACGGTGCGGTTCTGATCATCAAAGGTTACTTTATTCAAACCGACTTTAACCATGGCCTCTTTTATTTCCGCTTCTGACGGCAGACTGTCGCCGCGCTTCTGGTAAAATCCCCAAAGTGTCATCAGCGGTTTGGCGGTAATGTCAAATGTGCCGCCGGAAATGTCATAGGCTTTCCTGGAACGCAGTAAAACTTCCCACAGCAACGGTGAACATTTGAACGGTTTGTCAAACGCGGACGCATTGAGTTTGGAAATCTCACTGTTCTTGTCGAAAATATTGCAGGTATCTTCAATTTGCGAGAAAACCTCCTGCACTTTGTCCGCGGCTTTTGCGGTCAGTTCCGGTTTGCCGTAAAAAGTCGCCTGGGTGATGGTGCTCATTGACGGATAAAAACGCTCAATTTTAGGGATAATCTCTTCTGGTTTAGGCTCGTTACGCTTTTTATTGGCCGCGTAAGACCAGAGCATGCCAACGACAATTATTGTCAACAGCATGGCCCAGTATTGTGATTTGCTCATGCCTTTGTAATCTTTGATTTCACAATCACAACGATTCTTCCCGCCATTGTTATTACACGTCATAAAAACCTCTCCTGTTGTGTGGTTTGTCTTTTAACTAATCATCCTCTCGGATGGAATAATTTATGTACTTTAAGTAATCTTTTCTGGTCAACATGGGTATATATCTGAGTTGTGCTGATGTCAGAATGCCCAAGCATTTCCTGAATCACCCTCAAATCAGCGCCATTCTCCAGCAGATGACTGGCGAATGAATGACGCAAAGTGTGCGGGTGGATGTTTTTGTGAATTCCTGCCAGCCGGGCAGCCTCCTTAACAATATTCCAAATCCACTCCCGGTCGAGTTGCTTGCCGCTTTTGGACAGAAATAAGGTCGCTTCATTTGCGTTGCCAACCAGTTGCGGACGAATCTCAGAAATGTAACGGTTGAGAAAACGGATTGCCGTTTTTCCCACCGGAACCAGCCGCTCTTTGCTGCCTTTCCCTTTCACGCGCACGACTTCGTCATCAAAATTGACTGAACCCAGCCGGAGCGAAGCCGCTTCCGACACCCGCAGACCGCAGGCATACAACACTTCCAGGATTGTCCGGTTGCGAAAAATCAGCGGGTCTTTGCCGGCAGGAAATGCTTTCAGGAGAGCTTCAACTTCCAAAGCGCTGAGAAAATCCGGCAGAAGCTGCCATAATTTTGGCGAATCCATTACGTCGGTAACATTTGCCGCAAGGAGTTTTTCCTGGAATAGAAAACGGAACAACATTTTGATTGACACCAGCCGTCGGGCAAGCGTGGCGGGTTCCAGACCTTCGTCTTTCAGTTCACTTAGATAATCGAGAATCTCTTCGCGCGAAACCTGACCGAAATCAGCAACTTTTTCTTTTTTGAGCCATTCGATGAAATTTTGCAAATCCGCCCGGTAGGCGCTGACCGTATTGGAACCCAAGCCGCGTTCCAAAGCAATGTAGCCGGTAAAATGTTCCAACTGTTTTTCCATCATTCTGGCAAATCTCCGGTTTTGTAGTAATATACTTTAAGTCGAATGAATTTACAGGAGCGCGGAATGGAAAACCGGGAAATAGCTTACCAGATAATTATTGAAGGCCGGGTTACCGGAGTCGGATTCCGCTGGGCGGCGCTGGATTATGCAGAAAATTGCCCGGAACTTAAAGGTTATATTCGTAACTTGTCCGGCAACCAGGTTGAAGCGGTTATTCAGGGCCCGCCGGAACAAGTTGAATTAATGTTGGCCTGGCTCCGGCATGGACCGCAGTTCGCCCGGGTGGATGACGTTCAGGTAAAATCTATCCCGCTCCGCGACTGGCCGGAAAAATTTGCCATTACATAAACTAAAATTTTTTAACCCCGAAAGGCACGAAAAAACACGAACATAGGCTCGCAGCGCGAGCCCGTGAGCTTAGGAATCGACGCAGTCGAGGAGCAGTCCCGCGGTTGCGGGAATATTGAGTACGCCCATAAGGCACGATTAAGCGAAGCGCGAATTTGTTTTTCCCCGAAATACGCAAGATATAATTTGAAAACTAAAAATGGAGGTCGAAAAATGACACAGAAATTATTGATGATTCTCGCGGACGGATTTGAAGAAACCGAAGCAATCGCCGTGGCAGATGTGCTGCGCCGCGTCGGCCTTGACCTGACTATCGCCGGACTTGCCGCTGAACTTGTAACCGGCGCCCATAAAATCGCGGTGAAAACCGATTGCCGGTTGTCCACAGTCAATCTGCCGGATTTTCAAGCGGTCGTTCTGCCCGGTGGAATGCCCGGCGCCATGAATCTGCGCGAAAGCGAACTGGTAATGACCGCGCTGAAAACGGTTTATAACAACGGCGGCATCTGCGCCGCAATTTGCGCCGCCCCGATTGCACTGGCTAACGCCGGCCTGTTGAATGGCAGAAAGGCTACGGTTTTTCCAGGATTTGAAAAATATCTTACCGATGCCAACGCTCAATGCACTGGCGCAATGACGGAAGTTGATGGCAGAATCATCACCGGAAAAGGTCCCGGCGCGTCATTTGAATTCGCCGCCCGCATCGCCGATGCATTCGGAAAAAATGAACAGGTAAAGTCAACGCTCGCCACGATGTTCGCGAAATAACTGATTTGCCAAGAAAAAGGGAAAGTTCACCGTGAAGGACATGAAGCGAATGAAGGGGGAGATTTAACCACGAAAAAGAAGAAGTGGGTAAGTTGAAAGTTGAAAGTTGAAAGTTGAAAGCGAGAAAAGTTCTAAAGTTCAAAAGTTCTAAAGTGCAGAAGTTATAAATGGGTTAAGACTGGAGTCC
>JBAYVM010000351.1:0-3698 GCA_041674645.1 Victivallaceae bacterium
GCTCCGGAAAATACTTAGCGTCCGAGACGGACGCGACTACACCGGACGGGTGTCCGGAAGATACTTGGCGTCCGAGACGGACGCAGCTACACCGGACGTTGTCCGGAAGAAAATTGGCGTCCGAGACGGACGCGGCTACACCGGACGTTTGTCCGGAAGATACTTGGCGTCCGAGACGGACGCAGCTACACCGGACGTTGTCCGGAAGAAAATTAGCGTCCGAGACGGACGCGACTACACCGGCGCAGCCGGAATCGGGTCGCAGCGCCACGAGCCTATGTTCCCCGGAGATTTACCTGATTCTCGGTGGACTCGACAAAGCAATGGATTTTTCACCTTTGCGGGAATATTCCGCTGATATTGCCAAAGCTTATATTATCGGCGAATGCCGTCAGAAACTTTTTTCCGCGCTGCATGACACGTTTCCGTGCGAACTGTTCGATACTTTCGAAGATGCAGTCAAAACTGCGTTTAAAGACGCGGCGAACGGCGGCACGGTATTGCTGGCGCCCGGTTGCGCCAGCATGGATATGTTCCGCAACTACAAAGAGCGCGGCGAGAAATTCAAGCAGTTGGTTCAGCAATGGATAATCTCGCAATAAGAAATTTTGCAGGGTTAAGGGCCAAGTGACAAGTGACAAGTGAGACTTTTAGTAGCGCCAGGTTTAGCCTTAAACCGGCGAAAAAAGGTCTTGCGTAAGGCTACGCTAAGACTACTAAAAATCTTCCCTGTTTCGTGCAATTCGTGGCTAAAAAGAAAAAATTAAAGTTTTATTTTCCTGAGGGTTTACTTTTTACGGATAAGAATTATAATAATGTGGTAACGTTGAGATACATAAAAATAAGAGTGATTTCAGAACGTGATTAGTTTAAAAGATATAGCGGAGCGGACGGGGTTGTCTATTAATACAGTGAGCCGGGCATTGCGTGGCAGTGGTTACGTTTCTGTGTGTTCCAGGCAGTTGGTGGAGAGTGCGGCGGTTGAAATGGGTTATCAGCCGAACCGGGCCGCCAGAAGTTTACGTTGTCGCAAGAGTTTTGAGGTGGCGGCGATAAATTTTCTTCATGGGCGCGAAGGTCGTTGCGATTCTTTGAGCATGAGTAAAGTTATTGGGATGAAGCATTATCTGGCTGGCGCGGGCTATGAATTGAGCTTGCATTTTGCGTATGACGGCGACCATCTGACAGAAGCAGTTTCTGCGTTGCTGGCGGAGATTGTTTTGCAGAAACCGGCGGGAATAATTTTAAACGGCGGTTCGAGTTTGAGCCTGGAAATTTATCGCAAACTTGAAGAATTGCAGATGCCGTGTGTAATGATTTCTTATTTTAAGATGGATAATGTGAACTGTGTATACATTGACCGGCAGCAAGGGGTTTATGACGCGGTGAAGTTTATGCTTGAAAGCGGTCGTCAAAGAGTGGGTTTTGTCGGGTTCACCGGTTGCAGCAACCGGATTAGCGGTTATCGCAAAGCAGTCGCCGAGTTTGGCCAGGCGGAGATTATTATCGAAGTTGAAAGTTACCATCATTCCAATATTGGGGATATTTTCGAGATTGGCAGGAGAAACGCGGTGGACATTGCCAGGTTGCCACTGCGCCCGGATGGGATTCAAGCTTATTCCGACTATCTGGCGGCCGGTTTGATTGCCGGGTTTCACGAGAGCGGGTTGAGGATTCCGGAAGATATTGCGATAATTGGGTTTGACGATCGCGAACTGGCGATGTTCACCAATCCGCCGCTGACGACGATAGAACAGCCAAATGAACAGACAGGAAAACTGGCGGCAGACTTACTATTGCAAAGCATTTCCGGATCCGCAAAAAATTATATAGCGGTAAAAGTACCGATGGCATTGAAGAAAAGGAGGTCCGCATAATATATAAACCAATTATATGGGCGACAGGAGGACAAAGGGCCAAGCAAGAAAAGGGGGAAAGTCAGAAGACAGGCATGGAGTCCCGCGACTGCGGAATTCGTCGAAACCGGATTCCGTAAACACGGAATATCCAATATTCAACAAGGAATTTCCAACGGAAGAAGTGAGGGAAAAAGAGCAGACAGGAGACAAGCAAGAAAAGTAAAAAGAGTAAGTTTCAAAGGAGCGACGGACTGCGGTTTTCGCAGTTTTATCACATAAGAAATTGTCACAAAGTTACCAGGTCCATAAAATATAAAAAACGAGGTATTTAGATGAACAAGAAAAAGTTTAAAGTAGCAATTATCGGCGCTGGAAGCAGAGGAGTAATGTGTTTCGGGAAAATAATTTCAGCCAGAAAAGATGCTGAGATTGTTGCGCTGTGCGATCCCAACCGGACCAGAATGGAATATGCCGCCAAAGAGTTGGGAAACTCCCTGCATTTTTATTCTTCAGTGGAAGAGATGGCGGCAAAAGAACAACTGGATGCCGTTGTTATTACCAGCCCGGACTATTGCCATGAAAGCAATGCCGTGGCGGCGCTGAACAGTGGCATTAATGTGCTGATTGACAAGCCATTAGCCACTACGGTCAAAGGTTGCAAAAACATTATTGCCGCTGCGGAAAAATCTGGCAAAACCATTATGATGGGTTTCAATCTGCGTCATCATGCGGTTTTGAAACGGCTGAAAAAAATTGTTCAGGACGGGATTCTGGGTAAAGTTTTCATGATTGAGAATCGTGAATTTTATAACGGTGGCAGAACTTATATGTCCCGCTGGAACCGACATTACGCGGAATGCGGCGGACTGTGGATTCATAAAGGCAGCCATGACTTCGATATTTTCAACTGGCTGCTGGACTTTCCCAAGCCGGTAAAAGTCAGCGCGATTGCCGGAATTAATGTTTTCAATCCGCAGGGAATTCCGTTCGAAGTCAAGCCCGGCGTTCCAGTTGGACCTACTTGCAGCAAATGCGCTTATAAGGAAACGTGTCCGGATGTTTTCAAGATTGACAATATCGAAAACAGTCCGTGGAGTGATGTGGCGGTAAACGAAGACGGTTATTCCAAGGATTTGTGCATGTACACTTCCGACAAAGATGTTCATGACAATGGCATTGCGATTGTTGAATATGAAAACGGCATCAAAGCCAGCCACATGGAATGTTTTGTCACTTCGCTTTCCGACCGGCTTTATACGGTTATCGGTGATCGCGGTCAGGCGGAAGTAAGTCTGCATTCACGGAAAATCACGGTTCGTCCGCGCTGGACACAGGAAGTTGTCACTTATGATATTCCTGAGGAAACCGGTGGGCACGGCGGCGCAGATCCATTGCTGGCTGATGCTTTCTTCCAGGTCATTTCCGGCAATATGGAAAATAAAGCCACTACTACTCACGGTATGTGGTCAACTGCCATCGGACAGGCGGCGGAAATTTCCGGACGCGAAGGCCGGACGGTCAGTTTGAGCGAATTGCTCTAATTTTTCTCACTTTTTGCAGGGGGCGCTTAGTCGCCCCTTTTTTATGAATTTGTCTAAACCTAACCGGCTTCGCCGGAACTTCTGACGCGAAGCGTCTTTGGACTGCGGCGTCCCTGTGCCGCTTTGGTTTTTTCCCTATTCCTGCTTAATCTCAGACAAGAGTGTCTGAGTTACCAGAGCTCAGTAAAGGTGTCCAGTTGAATGTCGTTTTTAGTCTCTCACAACAACTTATACGCTTCCGTCAGGAACGTTCGTAAGCTCACAGGCATGCTTTGCGCAGGAAGAAAGTAATTAAAAA
>JBAYVM010000352.1:0-3689 GCA_041674645.1 Victivallaceae bacterium
CCCGGATATGTCATCGCCCGGCAATGCCACTGGCTTTCAGACGGATATATGTTGATGCCGCCATTCGGCGCATTTTCATGCAGAATTTGCGGATTGGCGGACAGGTTTCCGAGGATACCGGAAAATGTCAGGCATGCGGCAGTCATCAAAATTAACTTTTCTTTGATCATATTAATAACCAGTCTCTGTTTATTACTATATTAATTTACTACCGTTTCTGCATCTGCATTATGCAGAAACGTTACGGGAATGGTTCGCATTACGCAACGCTACTCGGAAAATGTATTATTAAAAAGAGTACTTAAAATACACTGTCGCCAATCATTTTTTGATATAACATGCTTGGATGAATATAAACATTTACTTGTCTGAATTCACATTCTGAAACATGGTTGTCCAAGTACAGAATATTCATTATTGATTTAGGCATGATTGGCGCACCGTCAACCCAGGTACGGATTGAACCATGCGGATACCAGGCATTGCCGTTACCGCCGGAGGCAGTAGTGCTAAGACTGCCGATATACGCATCAGAAGACTCTCCAACCAGCACTCTGATTGATGGGTTTTTTATTTTATCTTTTTTCAAAAACGTGGTGTAGGTGTTCCAGCCACTATCTGCAACACCAGTTAATAATGGTAATTTCCGATTCATGCCGTATTCAAAATTTCTGCCGGGATATTCCCATGAAGGGCAATTAAGTACCGCACAATTGTCTCTAGTCGCTCCCCAATAAGTAGAGTTCTTTACCGGCAGATATTTACCTGTGGCCAACTTTGAACACCAATAATAATTTGCTCCCATGGCTGCTCCTAGTCCAGGATCAACTGACGACGGTAAAACTCCCCAGTCAGATTCGTATAGCGTCAATGCCAGTCCTTGTTGTTTCATATTGTTTTTGCATTGTGTTGTTTTGGCTCTTTCCCGCGCTTTTCCCAGCGCTGGTAACAGCATTGCAGCAAGTATCGCGATGATCGCGATCACGACGAGGAGCTCGATAAGGGTGAATTGGGTTAATCTTTTGTGGTTGTTGGGCGTTCTCATACTAGGACTCCTTCTGTTTGTTTGGGTTGTTTTGTTTGTTTTATACTAAGTAGCTTAACGCTACTGGATTCTCTGACAATCAAATGAGTGGGGAAAATAACTTGCCATAAGCTTTTGCTTCGGCCTTCAATTTTGTCAATGATTTCATCAACCGCCAGTCGAGAAATTTCTTTGACGTCCACTTTTACTGATGAGATTGGCGGGCGGGTGAAATGAGCTTCGCGCAAATCGCTGAATCCCACAACTGCCACTTGAGTGGGAATCGTAATATTGTGTTCAGTAAGCGCTTGCATAGCTCCCATTGCCGCCAAATCAGTTACGCAAAAAATCGCGTCAGGCGTTTGACCTTCAGCCAAAATTTCACGCATAGCATTGTACCCGCTGTCATAATCAAATCCGGCGCTGTATTTTACCTGCGGTTCCATGTTGTATTTTTGCATTGCCGCCAGATAGCCGCGTTCGCGTTGGTCTGAGTTGATATAGCCGCGCCCGCCGTCTATAAACAAAACGTGCTTGCGTCCCTGCCGGAGCAGATGTTCAGTAGCGGCAAACGCGCCTGACTCGTCATCAAATTTGATGAAATTAACTTCTTCACCGGTAACCCTGCCGTCCAGGAAAATCATTTGCATATCAGGAAGAGTTTCGCGGAGTTTTTCGTAAAATTCTTTCATGAGTTCGCCAGCAATAAGTAGACCGTCCAATTTGGTGTTCTTTAAAAACATTTCCAGTTTGTTGTAATCCATTATACCTTCAGGAGTTTTTCTGCTAATCAGGGAGAATTCATAATGCTGATTGATTACCAGTTTTTGCATCACATCGACCATATCGGCATAATAGGAAAGGGTAAGTGTTGGAACTAAAACGCCTATTTTCTTGTTTTTTGCTTTGGATGGGTCTATTACAAATATCCCTTTGCCGTGAATTTTTTCTAATAGTTTTTCGTTAACCAGGGATTGAACGGCCTTTCTAATTGTGTCATAGCTGACGGCATAGTTTTGCGCCAGTTTGCGTTCTGAAGTTACAGCATCTCCAGGCTTGAGTTCACCACTTTCAATGACTGCCTTTATGTCGGACGCTATTTGTACATAACGCGGCTCTGCATTCGTTGCTTTTATGTTTTTACTTGTCATTGTCATTTTTTTTACTATTTTTTTTATATCTGCTATGTAACTGCTATGCTTGCTTTGTTTAGATTATAATGCAATGATTTGAAAAAAGCAATACCTCTGCCAGAAAAAAAGTTATTATTTTTTTCATTTGTGCTGGTAATGGTTAAGTATTTATTGTTTTCAAAGAGAGTAATTCTATAAAGCACAATGCATACAGGAGCAATGTACAGCCATAAGGACGATTAATTAGCGAAATACTCCGTATGCTTGGTTTGCATCGTGGACAGTGGAAAAGCAACAAATCCTTTGTTGAAAATAAAAGAGTTAACCTAAAATTAAAAAAGAATATTCGATTAAAACGTAGTCCAGTCTATTAACCAAAGAATATTTCCTTGATGATTTACTTTGCTTAATTTGATTTATCCGCCGGGCTGATTATTATAAGAACGTGCGGTAATTAAAATATTTGTCAATTTACAAACAGTTATTTTCAGGAGGATATGGACAATGGATCCAAACTATTCAACACTGGAAAAAATACGTTTATGGCTGGATAATCCTCCGAAGATTGATTTGCCGGTTCCTACCAACCTGCCCAAATTTTCCAAAAAATCCTTTAAAAATTATGATGAGATGAATGCCTGGAAAAGAGAATATTTGAAAGAAATCGCCGCGCAGGGAGGAACCAAATGGAAGAGCTCTTGAAACGTTTGAATGAGGCTGAAGTTAAGTTCGTGGTTATTGGCGGTCAGGCGATGTTTCAAGAAGGAATGCCGCGCTTTACTATTGACTGGGATTTTTTTATTCCCTCAAAGGACTTGGTTAATTTCCAGAGGATCAATATGGCGATAGGCGATGAGCTTGATATGAAACTTGAACCTTTGGATGTTTTATCCGAAGAAGGATTTGGGCAGACATTTCAAACCAGATATGGCATTATTCAGTTTCACCTGTTAACGCCCGGACTTGGAACGTTTGATGACGTTTATCAGCGCTCTGTATCACGCGACTACAAAGGCATACAAGTTAAATATCTTTGCCTTGAAGACCTTTACGCTTCCAAGATGGCAGTTCAGCGAGGAAAAGATTCTGACGATATTCTTTTCCTCAAAGAAAAGTTGCGCAGAAAACAAAGCGGTTGCTGAAAACTGACAGCAACATTATCTTTGTCACGCCTCCCATGTTTCTCATTTTTTCGTGGGGATTTATTTTAGACAGCTTTGCGTCCAGACGCGGATGTCGGCGTAGCGATATTTTTCCAGCGCGCCGAATCCGGGCAATTGTTTGGCTTTGATTCTAGAGAGCAGTGGAACAGTTATTCCGCACAGAAAACGGGTAATCAGTTCCGCCGAAACTTCCGTCGGCAGTTTTTCGATAAATCTGCCGGTAAGTTCGTGAAAATCATGCTCGGACAACGGTTTTAACGTCATGCCGCGTTCAATTTTCGCCTGACCTTGAAGGCAGACGGAACAGTGTCCGCATTTTTCCCAGTTCAGCTTTTCGACGAAATAGGTGCCCAGTTTATAGCTGAGACA
>JBAYVM010000353.1:0-3675 GCA_041674645.1 Victivallaceae bacterium
ATTTTAAAATAATCGATTAATTCTCAAAGAGTTACGAAAAGTCCTAGTTACACATTAACGGGAATTGAGGCTGACAAAACATAACTCCTCCTGCAATTAACCTGATTTAGCAAACATTCGTTATTTCAAGACGCTTGAACTCTACCATGTTAAAACTCTGGCAACTAAAATAATGCTGGATAATCAATTATGCAAAGCCGTCTGAAAATTTTATTTCATGAAGTGCGAAATGCAGAAAGCTGGCAGACAACTTTTACTGGAGCTCTGTTCTTCAGTTGGAAATTCAGTCCGGACGCGGCAATATCACGCTGATTTGAAATTTATTTCTTTTCGGCGATGACCATCACGGGATGATAAGTCAGGGTGACGCCATGTTCTGAACCGTAACGGTCGATATAATTAGCAATAAACTTTTTCAAAACCGACTTCGTCCAGATGTCTTTTGACACCGCGGTAACGCCAGTATTTTTCAGATGATTGAGCACATCCATCGGGTGCGCGAATTTTATCTGCCGGATGTTTTCATGAAAACAGATTAGATTGAACCGTTCCGCGACGATGGATTTCAACTGTGGCGGCGTGAGATAATTCAGTGATGTTTGTTTCAGTTCGGCAATCTCGCGGGCGTTTTGCGGCCCGAAAGTGGAAAAAGCCAGCACGGAACCTTCCGCCATGACCGCGTCCAGCCGCGCCAGAATATCCGGCAGATGATCCAGCCATTGAAAGGTCGCGTTGGAAATAACCAGATCCAGTTTTTCCGGCAATTCCGGCAGACGTTCGACATCGCCGGGAATGAACTGGCAATTTGTGATTCCGGCGGCGACCGTTTCGCACTCATCAACCAGGTCGTTAAGATAAAACTGGTTGAATTTGAGTTGCTCAGCAATCATTTGCGTCAACAGTCCGGAACCGCAGCCAATCTCAAAAATCCGGTCAAAATCGTTTCCCGCCGCAGAACGCAGTTCATACATCAGACGTTCCGCGGTTTCCCGCTGCACCAGTGCGTTATCGGAATAAGTGAGCAGACTTCTGGCAAAACGCTGTTTAATCAATGACTTATCAAGCTTGTCCAATTTCTATTGCCTCCCGCCAGCTGTTCAGTCCGGCGAATGGATAATGCGCCGCCGCAATATTAATGACTTCAAGTTTTTCTTCCCGCCAGGCGGCTACCTGTGCCGTTGCCAAAAATATCCGGTCGTCAGTTCCGGTTACTGCCCGGGTGAAAAGTTTTTTCCCGCTAAGTTTGTGGTTCAAAATCCGGTTTTGCAACGCGACAAGTTCCTGGTGCTGGCTCTCAACCGTCCGTTCCGGATGATGTTCGTTGAAAAACGCGAGATTTTCCGGGCTCGCGCACATCCGCCGGTTAAATTTTTTCCGGCCAATTTCGCTCCACGAATCAATGGTTCCCTGAAACACCGCCGGAGCAATGCCGCAAATTTCGTCTATCGGGCGCAAAGTTCCGTTGATTGCGACCGCATCTTCAAACCGCCAGCCGTTGCCATCCGCCGCTTCTGCGGCAGCCCATACGCCGAGTGACCATGCGACCAGTAAAACTTGTTTGTAACCGGCACAGACAACATTTAAATCCAGCGGCATTTCGGGTTCAGTATAATCATAAAACATCAACACATCGAGTTCACCGGCTACTAAATGCCGGAACGGTTTTTCGTCCATGCCCCAGCCATTGAAAAAAACCAGCAGCCGGGAATTATTTTTTTGATTTATCCAGGAATATTTCACAGCAGCTCCAGAACTTGTTTGATTTCATCTTCTGTCAGCGCCGCGCTCAAGGAAAAACGCAATCTGGCGGTTCCCGGCGGGACAGTCGGCGGCCGGATGGGGAACACCAGAATTCCGGCGGCGCGCATTTTCGCCGCCAGTTTAACCGCGACGACATTTTCGCCCACAATCAACGGCACAATCTGCGACGCTCCGGCGGTTTTAAAATTTTTATCCTCCAGCCCCTGCCTCAATATTTCGCCAAGTTTCCGCAAATGCGTCCGTTCTGAAGACATTTCCCGGCTTTTTTCCACTACAAACCGGCTCCAGTTAATCACGATTGGCGGCAAGGCGGTGGTAAAGATAAATGACCGCATTTTGTTAATCAGATATTCTTTCATAACCGGCGCCATAATCGCGTAAGCTCCGGCGGAACAGAAAGCCTTGCCGAAAGTTCCAATAATGATGTCAATGTCGTCAATCACGCCCTGTTCTTCGCAAACTCCGGCTCCATTTTCGCCGAAGACTCCGACACCATGCGCTTCATCCACAATCAGCACTGCCTTGTATTTTTTCTTCAGTTCAACCAGCCGCCGCAGGTCGGCAATGTCGCCGTCCATGCTGAACACTGATTCGGTGATGATAAAAATATTTTCACCGGCGGCGGACTTCTCCGATAAAATCTTTTCCAGATGGTCGTAATCAAGGTGCGCGTAACGTTTATACGGAGTTCCGGCGAGCATTATTCCGTCAATAATGCTCGCGTGATTGAGCTTATCGCACAGGATAAAATCATTTTTCCCGGCCAGCGCCGGCAGCATTCCGATATTCGCGTGATAACCGCTGTTGAATACCAGCGCGGCGCGTCCGTTGTAAAGTTCACTCAAGGTCTGTTCCAACGCGGAATAACCGGGATGATTTCCGGTCAACAGCCGGGAAGATGAGGCGGAAAGCGCATAGTCGTCGTCGTCCGGATTTTTCGCCAGTCCGGAATAAAATTCGCGGCGCAAATCCGCGCGGCAGGCGAGCCCGAGATAGTCGTTCGATGAGAGATTGAGCATTGCCCGGTTTTCAAACGCCACCTGCTTGCCATCCGGAACCAGATTCCGCAATTGACGGTACAACTCTTTCTCTTTCAGCGCATCAAGTTCCTGCTGAAGTTGTTCGTAAATATCCATAATATCCTCCGGTGTCTGGCGTTTTATTTCGCCGCGGAGCTGAAATCTTTAAGTTGCTGCACAAAAATCCGGTCTTCATCCGTACTGCGTCCGCGCGTCGTCAAATAACCGCCGGTCATCATACTGTTGGCGCCGGACAACATCAACAACGCCTGAAAATCTTTCATTCTGGTTTCACGCCCGGCGGCGAATTTAATCATTTTCGCCGGATTCAACAGCCGGAACAAGGCAAAAGCAAGCGCCACCTCCGCCGGACTGACCGGTTCCTGTTGTTCCAGTGGCGTTCCCGGAATCGGCAGCAGAACGTTCAACGGAATTCCTTCCACGTCCAGTTCACGCACCGCCAACGCCATTTCAATGCGATCAGCCATCGTTTCGCCCAGCCCGATAATACCGCCGCAACAGATTTCCACCCCGAATTCCTGTAAATATTTGATGGTGTTAATCTTATCTTTTATGGTGTGCGTGTCGGCAATCAATTCGGAATATCTTTCCGGGGAAGTCTGCAAATTCATATTGTAACGTCCGACATGATGTTTCGACAATATCTGCGCGGTTTCCCGGCTGAGAATACCCACGGAAACACACAATTTCATGTCCGGAAAATTCTCATGCAACACGTCCAGCGCTTCCAGTATCTTCTGAAATTCTTCATTCGATTCGAGATAACCGAAACCGCTGGTCACATAACCGAATGAACGCACGCCGGACTCGTAAACTTTGCGCGCCGCTTCCAGCACGGTCGCAGTATCCACCTGCGAATAAGTCTCAATATCCG
>JBAYVM010000354.1:0-3673 GCA_041674645.1 Victivallaceae bacterium
CGCCGCGGCGGATTCTGTTTTGAGGCGCAACATTTTCCGGATTCGACGAATCCCCCAACTGCGGGGCTCCAGTCTTAATACTTAATACTTAATACTTAATACTTAATACTTAACACTTAACACTTAACACCTGACACCTAAAAACTTCCAATGCGCCAACTTCCGCATTTTAAACTTCCGCACTTCCGCATTTTAGAACTTTAGAACTTCACCCACTTACCCACTTTTCCCGCTTGCCTACTTTTTCCCTTATTTTCACTACGAAAACACAAAAACTAAAGCGCTACCACGATTCCACTCTTTAATATCATCAATGAACCAAAGGTTATTTATTACAAGAGTTCTCGCAGGCAGTTTTTATTACTTATTTAAATCTCCCTTTTGATGGTTGAAATCCTTTAATGATGAAATATAATATATCTCCAACGGAGTTGGTATTAATTATTACCAACTCATTTCAAGACTCACTTCAAGAAACAACCGATTAGAGCTTCATAATCTGTGTCCGTCATGGTTAAACCTGGCAATTTGGCCATGACCGGTTGTAACAATGGTACGAACCGTGTAGCCGCTGGACGCTAAAATCAGTCAGATGGGTATCTTTAAAGAGCAAAAATGCGAGGGATAAACTAATGAGTAAAAAAAACCGATTTACACTTATAGAAATGATGGTGGTGGTAATGATTATCGCCATTCTTATGAGCCTGTTACTGCCAGCTCTTGCCAAAGCAAGAGTTCGAGCCAAATACACCCGCTGGCTGGCGTTCAACAGCATGATTAACCGCGATCCTGATGCCATCATTAATTACAACTTTGAAATCATGGACTACAAGGTTAATATCGGCGGTGTTATGTCTCCGGCAGTTTATAATGGCGCCAGCAGTTGCACTGCCGCCGGATTTGACCCAGTCAGCTATGCCGGAATTATCTCTCCGCGCGACAGCGGACCGACGTGGCTGCGTGGCGGCGGGCGCTGGCTGAAGTTGAAAAATGCCCTTCTCTTTGACGGCGTTAATGATTATGTAGAGGTCTTAGGCACTAAATTGACTAATTTTAATCCATCGGTACAGGATTTTACCATTATTGTCTGGGCAAATCCAGCGACTTTGGCTAATCAAACCCTGTGCAGTAAAACCATCAGCGCAACAACTAATTCGCAATATAACCTCTTTATGGCCACATCCTGGGTGCGCGCCATTGTCGGCAACGTCTCGATACAGAAAACCACCCCGCCGATAGAAATATCGAAGTGGCATAATATCGCCCTTGTCAACAGTGTAAAAAACGGCATGTCCCTCTACATGAACGGTAAGTTGATGACCGGCTACTCCAGCGCTGCCGTATTTCCCGGCGATTATGTGAATAACTTGACTATGCTAGTTGGTGCGGCTCATAATGGCAATGCCACCAATTTTGTTTACCGGTTTCGCGGTAGAATGGATGAATTTGTGATGTACACGCGAGCGCTGTCTAAAGAAGAAATATTGGGACATTATAAGATGGGCACTCCAGATTAACAGTATCTCGGACAATAAGGTTTTGTTATGGCTTTAATTTTAGTTGCAGATGACAGTTTAGTCGTCAGAAAATCCTATGAAAACAGGCTTACATTTCTCGGGCACAAAGTGATTTCATGCGAAAATGGTCAGGAAGCCGTCACCGCCTTCCTGAAAGATTCACCGGATTTGCTGATTCTGGATGTTGATATGCCGGAAATGGATGGCTTGGAGGCTTGCCGCGAAATAAGACGTCACCCCGGCGGTGTCTCCGTTCCTATTATTATCGTTTCCGCCCTGGACAATGAAGATGATATTCTGAACGGCTTGTACGCCGGGGCGAATGACTATCTGATTAAGCCAGTTAAAGAAGCGCACCTCATTGCAAAGCTGAAAACTTCACTCGGCATATCTTCGTTGCATAAAAAAGACTTTGAGCTAGTCAAAGCAAAAACGTTGTTTGCCGGCAGATATCAAATCGAAAATATTCTCGGGTACGGCGCGCATTCTGTCGTATTCATGGTCAATGATCAGCAGAATAATAATGAACCATGCGCACTGAAACTGTTGAAAGAGAGTTTCGACAGCAAGGAAATGATTGATAACTTTACGCGTGAAGCCCAAAAGGTAATGTCCGTTGATTCGCCTTTAATTATCAAAATCTATGATTTTGGAACGTTCAGCGAACGGATTTATCTCGTGATGGAATATGCGGATGGCGGAGACTTGCTTACAATACTTAAACGGCGGCGAATGAATGAATTGGAATGCGTACTGCTGGGCTATGACATAATTCGTGCCATCCGGGCTCTCCGCGATAAAAACATTATCCACCTCGACATAAAACCAGCCAATATCCTGGTTAATAAAGGTCAATACAAACTGACAGATTTTGGCATGATTGTTCCGCGCAGCGAGGGAACAATTCCAATAGATGCGGTAATCTGGAGTACTGCGGCATATATTTCACCGGAATACCTGACGACGGATGCTCCAATTTCCTCAAAAAGCGATATTTACAGTTTGGGCGTTACGCTTTATGAAGCCATTACGGGGGGAAATCCGTTTGAATCAGATCGCCCTGCTGTAGGCATGTTCCTGCAAGTTAACCTGATTCCGCCATCACTGCATGACCTTGATCACAACATTTCAACTTATTTTTCCGACACCGTGGCGGCAATGCTCGAAAAAAATCCGGCAAATCGGCCATCCGAAGAAGAATTGGAAGAGGTGCTGAAAAACTTGATTGAATACAACAAGAGCCGGGAAATTCAACATGCGACAACACGCGCCAAACGCAGCAAGTCAGAAATTAAGAATGCCGCAGAACAATTACTCGCTCCCATCGCAAAAAATGAATGCAAAAAAGACTCTATAGCCGACTTGCCCTGTGCTGATTCTTCGGTCGAAGCCATTGAGCAAAATATCAAAAAACTCGATCTATTCAAAAATCAGGCTAAACGCAAGCAGCAAGTCACCCCCGACAGTAGTAACACGTTTATGGAAAGAATTTCCAATTTCAAGATTAAAGATATTAAAACGGTATTTATTGTAATATTGCTGTTGGGGTTGATGATTGTTGGCGGTATCGTGGCATACGGCATCTTTTTTGACGATGATATCGATAAATCCATACTTCAGGGACCATTACTTTCTACTGTCTGCATCAAATGCAATTTTACCGTGGAAAAACATATGAACGACCCGGCCAAGGAAAAATGCCCAAAATGCGGCTCGCCGCTGGCGATTGCGCTGGAATGCCATAAATGTCATAAACTTTTCCCAAAACCCGCGCCGCCGGATGAAAAAAGCATGAGTGAAGCAGAATATATCGCGGCATTGGAAAAACCGGAAAAATGCCCGCATTGCGGTTCCACGAATGTTAGTCCGAAACAAGTTAAAGTGCTATCAAAACCTTAGAGTGTAATTCAAGAGCAGCCCCAAAAAGGTTTTATGTGTCCGGTGTAGCCTCGTCCGTCTCGGACGAGATTTCTTTTTGAAGGCCTCGTCCGTGCCGGACAAAAAAAATAAAGCGTTTAACGCGAAGCCGGTAGAGCGCAAAAAAATTCTGGTTTTTATTTTGACGCGAAGCGTCTTTGGACTGCGGCGCTCCTGTGCCGCTTTGTATTTTTAGTAGTCTTAGCGTAGTCCGTACGACGGACAGCGTTTCTTTTCGC
>JBAYVM010000355.1:0-3669 GCA_041674645.1 Victivallaceae bacterium
ATGAAAATATATCGGATAGCTACTCTGCTCGGTGGGCTGTATATTATAATTGTAATAAATATCCAAGCTTCAGAAAAAATTAATTCGACATACGAAAAGGAGCGACGGAACGGAGCTGACACCCAGGTTGACAGGTTGGTATTGAACGAGTTGCAGAAAGAGAATATTGAGTCGGCTGCGCTTAGTTCTGACGCGGTTTTTTTACGACGCATCTATCAAGATTTGACCGGTTCAATTCCCGACCTACAGACAACTAAGTCATTTCTAAATGACAAATCACCCAATAAACGCGCGAAACTCATTGATTCCCTGATGAAAACTGAGGGATATTGTGATTACTGGACATTGAAATGGGGTGACCTGTTGCGAGTTAAATCCGAGTTTCCAGTCAATCTGTGGCCAAACGCGACTCAGGCATATCACCGCTGGATATATAACGCGATAAAAACGAATATGCCTTACGATGAATTTGCCCGTAAGCTGTTGCTGGCAAGCGGTAGCAACTTCAGGAATCCCGAAGCTAATTTCTACCGGGCGTTAGCGAACAAAACTCCCGAAGGTTTTGCGACGGTAGCTATGCTGACTTTTATGGGGACGCGTTTTGAAAAATGGCCGGATGCTGAACGCGAAAATATCACAAATTTTTTTTCCAAAGTGAAATACAAATCTACGAATGAATGGAAAGAGGAAATCGTATATACCGATTTTAACCCGGGAAAAACTATTTTTACAAAACTTCCGAACGGGGAGTTAAAGAAAATAACGGCGGATGAAGATCCTCGCGATGTCTTTGTTAACTGGCTGGTGTCAGCCGATAATCCATGGTTTGCGCGTTGCGCCGTTAACCGTATCTGGTATTGGCTTATGGGACGCGGCATAATTAACGAGGCCGATGACATTATGGCGGACAGTGAGCCGTCAAACCGGGCTCTGCTTAATTATTTAGAGCAGGAATTTATAAAATCCGGCTTCAATACACAACATATTATCCGGCTGATTGTGAACAGCGATACTTACCAGCAATCATTTATACCGCGCAGTAAATCGCCGCGGGCAGAGGCTCTTTTCGCATATTATATTGTGCAACGACTTGATGCTGAGATAATCATTGACATTATTGATTCTCTGGGAGCAGAAGGGCAAAAAGAAAAGTATATCAGCCTGATTCCCGAACCGTTTACTTATGTCCCGGTTGAAAACCAGACTATATCGCTCTCAGACGGAAGCATCAGCAGTCAATTTCTGAGCAATTTCGGACGTCCGGCGCGAGATACCGGCAGATTATCTGAACGTCAAAATGTTTCTTCCGATTCTCAAAGATTGTTTATGTTGAATTCCAACTATGTTAATCAAAAACTCTGGTGGGCAATCAAGAAGTATACGTTGCAGCAGCCGCAGGCCTTAAGTACGGTTTATCTGCTACTCCTGAACAGATATCCCTCAGCCCAGGAAGAAAAAACCATAGGAACATACTTTAAAGATAACAAAATCAACAGTTATCAAATAGTATCATATACGTTTTGGGCGCTGCTCAATTCCAAAGAATTTTTATATCATCATTAGTACAACAGGGAGATTTAGATTTATGAAAATAATATTTTGCTTAATGGCCTTTTGCTATACGGGGATGGTTTTCGGCAGCGAAAAAATACCACGAGCTAAAGCGGTCATAGAGATATGGTTGTGGGGCGGACCGTCCCAGTTAGAAACTTTTGATCCGAAACCTGATGCTGGCAACAAATACAACAACGGCAAAAAGGCAATCAAAACAAATGTTGCAGGAATTGAAATAAGCGAATACCTGCCGCAACTTGCGAAAATTGCCGATAAATATTCGATTATCAGGAGCATGACGCACGGCATCAATGGCCATGAAACCGCCACTTATATAATGCAGACTGGACGCAAGCCAGGCGGAAATTTGGTATATCCGGCAATCGGAGCAGTCATCGGCATGATGAAGGGTTATGATTATGGATACAAAGGACAGATTCCACCGTATGTGGTTTTAACGCAGGCAAAAGGACGCTTTTCTGAGATTGGTTTTCTGCCGCCCCGCTATATGCCGTTTATTACCGGCGGCGATCCATCGAAGAAAGAGTTTGCGGTTGACGGGATTGTAGTAGCTAACGTTACGAAAAAGCAACAGGAACAACGCCGTGAATTGCTGCAAAATATTGACACGCTGGGCAAGGCATTGCCAGATAACAATGCTTTGAAAAATTTTGACGCCGACGGCAACAAAGCCTATGAGCTGATTTTAGGAGATGCCGGTAAAGTTTTTGACCTTTCGCAGGAACCTACAGAAGTACGCGAACGTTACGGCATGAATAAATTTGGTCAATCCTGCCTGCAAGCCAGAAGATTGGTTGAAGCGGGAATAATTTATATAACAATCAACTCTACCGGGTGGGATACTCACAAAAAACACTTTGATTCGATGACCCGACAACTGTCTATACTGGACCAGGGGTTGTCGGCTTTGCTTACTGATCTGGACAAAAAAGGTCTGCTTGATTCAACAATTGTCTGGTGTAGCGGTGAATTCGGCAGAGCTCCGGAAATACTGTGGGAAGCGCCGTGGAACGGCGGCAGAAGTCACTACGGCAAATGTTTTTCAGTACTGGTCGCAGGCGGTGGATTTAAAGGCGGACAGCTTGTCGGAGCTTCTGATAAAACCGCCGCCAATGTTATCAGTCGACCGGTTTCACCTGCCGATCTTTTCACCAGTATTTACGAGTTGATGGGAATTGATCCGAACGGCAAGCTACCCAATACAGGGAAAGATTTAAAAATCATGGATGGCGCGGAAAATAAGCTCAGCGAACTTTACAAAGCACCGGGAGATAAAAAATGAACAGGCTTATGATATTGCTTATAATGCTGTTTTTCATGATTAGCGGCAATGTAATTGCCGCCGAAAAATCGGAAGCCGCCAAAAATAATGCAAAAGAAAGCAAGAAGAATTCAAAAGCTAAAAAGCAGCAGGACTGGCGTAAAAGTCTGCCCCGGATTGGTTATGTATATCCAGCTGGCGGACAGCAGGGAACTACGGTTGAGGTGATAGTTGGCGGTCAGCAGTTGTACGGCACGTTAAACAATGTAAGTGTTTCAGGACTGGGCATAAAAGTTTTATCAGTAACCCAGATACTCCCGGTAAATCGTTATTTTTATAAGTATTTCAGAGATGATTTTATTCAAGAGCTGAGCAAAAGGTACAACTTTAAAGTTCAAGAAATACCTAAGAGCAGAAAGAATAAAAAGGAAAAAGAACTGGCTGAAAATGGATTGGATAAAATAGAGAATCATGTACTGTTCAAAGATTTTGATAAGATGACGCATCGTTATCTGGAGCTTATGGCACGAAATATTTTTGCTCCCATGGATGCTATGCAAATTGCTCCGGCAATCAGTGCGGAACTCGTTGTAAAGCTACAGATTGACAAGGATGCAGTGCCGGGAACGCGTGAATTACGCGTGTGGGATGGCAAGCGCGGGCTATCTAACCCCCTGCCCTTTTATGTCAGCGAATTGCCCGAGATTACCGAAGAACGACTGTTCGGGCCGACGCAAAAAATGAAGACAAAAGTTGAACTTCCGGCAATCATAAACGGACAGGTCATGCCGGGCGAAATAGACTCATTTTTATTTAAAGCAAAAAAAGGACAG
>JBAYVM010000356.1:0-3666 GCA_041674645.1 Victivallaceae bacterium
ACGGGATAACACGTTTATAGAATAATCCGGCAAAAAAATCTGCGGGTTGTTTGACAATAGAACATTAGTACAATTTGTGATATTCGCGGCTTCTCATGGATTGTTATGGCTGGAACGGCGTAATTACTGTCCGATTGGCTCAAACGCTGCCGTAGAAAGCGTTCGGGTGGTTTATGATGCGTTGGACTTGGAATTTCTCTCCTCAAAAGGACATTTTGGATTATCTTGCCGTTACAGTTTGAAACAAAAACATTCAGGATTAATTTAAGTAACATTGGGTGACAGCTTTTGCGGCTGGAATGAAACAGCTTAACATAAAATACGGACAGGTTGTTATGAATGTAAAAATTTCTATTGATGAGATGAAGAGCAGCTTGATGCTGATGGGCGAAAAAGCTTTAGCGGCATCACGCGCTCTGGCGGTCTTGTCCACTGTGGATAAGAACAATTGTCTGCTGAAAATGGCAGATGAGCTGGAAATTGCGGCGAAAGAAATCAAGGCTGCAAATGAGAAAGATTTAAAATCCGGGCGGGAAAATGGTTTGTCTGCCGCTATGCTTGACCGGTTGATGTTGGATGATAAACGTATTAAAGATATGGCGGATGGACTGCGTTCAGTCGTTTTGCTGGATGATCCGGTTGGAAAACTTTTATCTTCCACGGTCAGGCCTAACGGCATAAAAATTGACAAGGTTTCAGTTCCAATCGGGGTTATTGGCATTGTCTATGAATCCCGCCCGAATGTGACTGTTGATGCCGCCGGACTTTGTTTGAAAGCTGGAAATACGGTTATTCTGCGCGGCGGTTCTGAGGCGATTAATTCGAATATAGTATTGACTCACTGTCTGAATCGTGCCGCAGTAATGTTGGGTTTGCCGGACGGTGCGGTGCAACTTATTCCCTGGACTGACCGCCAGGCGGTAAATATTATGTTAAAAATGAACCAGTACATTGATTTAATCATTCCCCGCGGCGGAGAAAGTTTAATCCGGACGGTGATGGAAAATTCCACGATTCCGGTTATTAAACATTACAAAGGTGTATGTCATCTTTATATTGACCGTTCATGTGATATTAATATGGCGGTAAAAATTGTGGAGAACGCCAAATGTCAACGCCCAGGCGTGTGCAACTCCATCGAAACGTTGCTGATTGACCGTGAAATCGCGGAACGTTTTATTCCGCCATTTCTCGCCTCGATGAAAGCGAATGGAGTTGAACTGCGTGGAGGCATTAGTTTTTGTCAGCTGGTTCCAGAGGCTAAAGTTGCGACTGAAGACGATTATTATATGGAGTATCTCGACCTGATTCTGGCGGTGCGGATTGTTGATGGCATTGAAGATGCGGTGGAACACATTAATCGTTACGGTTCTAAACACAGTGACGGAATTATTACTGACGACAATGCGCGGGCTGAGTATTTTCTGCTCCGCGTTGATTCTTCGGCTGTTTATCACAATGCCTCCACCAGATTTACCGACGGCGGTGAGTTTGGCATGGGCGCGGAAATTGGCATAAGCACAGACAAATTGCATGCCCGCGGTCCGATGGGGCTGGTAGAACTTACCTCGTATAAATATCTGGTGCGTGGCGCCGGACAAATCAGAGCTTAAAAATATGTCAGAAGAACAAACTTTCAGCAAAAATAAAACCGCATTGATAATATTTGTTGCTGCGGTTGCAGTTTTCATGGCAGGACAACAAGCGCTTGAATTTATCAGAATTGACTGCCGGTTTGGTATGTTTGTTTACGAAATGGCCAATAAACTCGGACCGTTTCCGGTTCTCTATGATAAGTCGTACATGGATTATCCTTCAACCCACACCCTGTTAATGTACTTATCATCGCTTATTTTTGACGGGCGGGTGGATATGATGTCGCTGACGTTGCCGAGCGCACTGGCAGCAGCCGGGGTGGTGACGCTGACTTATCTGATTGGAACGCGTCAGTCGTCGCGTTTTGGTCTGTTTGCCGCGTTGTTGCTGGGCGGTTCGTATGAATTTCTGGCAATTGCCAGGACGCCTTCGCCGGATATGTTCGTGGCGTTGTTTACGATTGCCGCCTTTCATGTAATCTACACGGCTGAGCTTGACCACAAATATTGGCGGCTCTGGTTTGTGCCGTTATTATTATTGTGCAGTTTTGCCATTCGCGGTCCGATTGGAGTGGTTATTCCAGCCGCAGTAATTTTTATATTTCACATTACAGGAAGAAAATATATAACCGCGATTTTTTCCGGAGTGATTTCGGCGGCCGTGCTGGCTGGCTGTATGGGATTATTTCTGTGGATTGTCTATCAATTTGGCGGAAAAGAGATGGCGGACAGTTTTCTTGACGCTCAGGTTTACGGTAGAATTGAAAAAGGACAGCCGATATGGTTTTATTTTACCAACGCCTTGGGGTCGTATTCAGTGGCTTATCCGCTGGCGGCTGTGGTTATCGCAACTTACGCATGGAGATTGCGCAAAAAATATTTCAGTTTGACAGAACCCGGTTCAGCCGACCGTTTGCGGCAATATCTTACCGCCTGGATGTTGATTATCCTGCTCGGAATGAGCATTCCCGGCACTAAGCATCTGCGTTATGTGGTGGCGGCGATTCCGGCGATGGCGTTGCTGGGAGCATTTCTGTTTGAAAATCCGGACGAAATTCCGCTTTTTACTAAAATTCGCAATATTATTATTCCTGTTTGCCGGTTTTTGCCGCCTGTCGCTGCAGCTGGAATTTGTATTGCCGCGCTCGTTTTGCGTCAACTCGATTCCCCGTTGCAGTTGCCGGTGTTTCTGCCGGTGCTGATGTTGTTGACCATCAGCATCGCAATAATTGCTTTCCCGCGCAAAATCAGGTCTAAAGACAAAGCCGTGCTGTTTATTGTTGCTTTGACGCTGGCTGGATTTCTTGTATTGAGGCTGATGATTATTGAACCGGTTGAACAGTACTTGGAAGGCGCTAGAAAATTTGTTTCAAATGTGGAAAGAATCAGGACAAATGACTTGCCGGTCTGCTTTTTGGGTATCGGGCCGGATAATGAAGATGTCCGGTATATGGTCAATGTTGACCGTAAAAAAAGTTTTATGCCAGTGTTTTTGAACCTGAATCAACCGGAAGAATTGTTAAAACTGGCTCCGGGAACGCTGATTATCATGAAAGAAAATAAACAGAAGCATCTGCCGGAAAATATCAGGAAACGGTTTAGAGTAGTTTTTGAAGGTTCTCTAGGACATCGAAAATGCGTTGTTTTTATCTCTAAAGGTATTCCGGAAGCGTAATATTATGAACAAAATTTCTGGAAATGCTGCGGTTTTTACCATTGGCTGCCGCCTGAATCAGGCGGATAGTGCGCTGATTTGTGACCGGCTGGAACGGGAAGGGTGGCATACCGTTGCTCACGACTCAACAGGCAGAATCGATTTGCTGGTTATCAATAGCTGTACCGTGACCTGCGCTGCCGCTCAAAAAAGTCGTCAGGCGGCGCATAAATTCCGTCGCTTGCATCCGGAAGCGTGTATTATTGTTACCGGTTGCAGCGCTGAGATTGACAAAAGTTTTTGGAAAGAGGACAACGCCGCGGATGTGATTCTTACCAATCCGGAAAAAAAAGACATTGGCGAGCTGATTACCAGTTTTCTCCAGCACAAATCCATTGTAACTGGAAGCCGGTTCAG
>JBAYVM010000357.1:0-3664 GCA_041674645.1 Victivallaceae bacterium
CATTTTTCTAATTCAAAAACGGAAAAATTGAAAAAAAAGTCTGTTAATGTTGCGTCTGTCGGAGCAAACCGGCAATAAATGCTTTGCAAAAAAGGCGTGACGCATTATTTTACTTGTTTTGCAAAACTAATAAAATTTAATAACATAACTCATATCCGGAGCACGTCAGATTATGAATAGTGAAGAAAACAAGGAAGGCAGCCCGCTGGATTTTATCCGGACGATGGTGGCTGAAGACATAAAAACTAATAAACACGGCGGCAGAGTCGAAACCCGTTTCCCCCCCGAACCCAACGGTTATCTGCATATCGGCCACGCCAAAGCGATTTGTCTGGATTTCGGTGTCGCCAACGAATTTGGCGGCGTTTGTCATCTGCGCATGGACGACACCAATCCAACCAAAGAAGATATGGAATACGCCGAGTCAATCATGAACGATGTGCGCTGGCTGGGCTTTGACTGGGGAAAACATCTCTATTACGCGTCTGATTACTTTGAAAAAATGTACGAATGCGCGGTTGAACTGATTAAACGCGGCAAAGCTTATGTCTGCGACTTGACGCCGGAAGAATGGCCGGAATATCGCGGAACCCTCACCGTGCCGGGCAAAAGCAGCCAGTACCGGGAACGTTCCATCGAAGAAAATCTGGATTTATTCCGCCGGATGCGCGACGGTGATTTTGCCGACGGCTCAAAAGTTGTCAGAGCTAAAATTGACCTGGCGTCGCCGAACATTCACATGCGTGATCCCGCAATTTACCGCATCCGCCGCGAACATCATTACCGCACCGGCAATGACTGGTGCATTTATCCGATGTATGACTTCGCGCACTGCCTGGAAGATTATTTTGAACGGATTACTCATTCGTTGTGCACACTGGAATTTGAAATTCACCGCCCGCTCTATGACTGGTTTTTAATCAACCTCGGTTTTGAAGACCGCCCGGAACAGACGGAATTCGCCCGGCTGGCGCTGACTTACACCGTCATGAGCAAACGTAAACTGTTAATGCTGGTACAGGAAAATCTGGTCCACGGCTGGGATGATCCGCGCATGCCGACTATTTGCGGTTTGCGCCGCCGCGGTTACACTCCGGAAGCCATCCGCAAATTCTGCGAAGTTATCGGCATTACCAAATACAACAGTTTAACCGATGTCGCGCTACTCGAACACTGCCTCCGGGAAGATTTGAATAAACTGACGCCGCGCGTGCTGGCCGTAATGAATCCGTTAAAAGTGGTCATCACCAACTATCCTGATGGTCAGGTTGACGAACTGGAAGCCGTAAATAATCCTGAAGATCCCGAGGCCGGAAGCCGCATCGTGCCGTTTTCACGGGAAATTTATATTGACCGTAATGACTTTATGGAAGATCCGCCAAATAAATATTTCCGCCTCGCCCCGGGACGCGAAGTCCGCCTGCGCTACGGATTTTTCATCAAATGTGAAAACGTCATCAAAGACGCGGACGATAATATCCTTGAAATTCATTGCACCTATGACCCGGAAACTCGCGGCGGCTCCGCGCCCGACGGCAGAAAAGTCAAAGGCACCATTCACTGGGTCTCCGCCAATCACGCGGTCAAAGCCGAAGTACGGCTTTACGACCGGCTGTTCATGGTGGAACAACCCGGCGAAGACGATATCGACTTCCGGACTCAACTTAATCCGGATTCCCTGAAAATTGCCGAATGCTGGCTGGAACCGAGTTTAGCGAACGTCAAACCGGGCGAATTATTCCAGTTTGAACGCCAGGGCTATTTCTGCGTTGACTTGGATTCCACGCCGGAACTTCCAGTCTTCAACCTCACGGTAACGCTGAAAGATTCCTGGTCAAAAAACCAGGGAAAATAATAGATTAACCACGAAAAGGGAGCTCACCATGAAGAACATGAAGGACATGAAGGACATGAAGGGTTTTCTTCTGGAGGGTTGCGCTCCGTCGCAACCTTTTTCCAAATAGGCTCGTAGCGCTAAAAAAGCACGAAAAGAGAGTTCACCATGAAGAACATGAAGAACGTTAAGTGAATTAAGGTTTCTTTTTGGAGGGTTGCGCTCCGTCGCAACCTTTTCCCAAATAGGCTCGCAGAGCGAGCCCACTACACCACTTTCGTGTAATTTCGTGCCATTCGTGGATAATTTTTCCGGACGACAGTCCGGTGTAGTCGCGTCCGTCTCGGACGCTTTGCCTTTCCTTAAAATCTTCTCGCAGAGCGAGCCCACTACACCACTTTCGTGTAATTTCGTGTCATTCGTGGATAATTTTTCCGAACGACAGTCCGGTGTAGTCGCGTCCGTCTCGGACGCTTTGCCTTTCCTTAAAATCTTCTCGCAGAGCGAGCCCACTACACCACTTTCGTGTCATTCGTGGATAAACAATGATACGATTCTGCCGGCAATTTAATCCTGCGCGGCCTGGTTGTTGCTGTATGTTTTGTACAGCACGACGATACTTTCAATAATCATCCAGACTTCGAAAATCAGAATTATAATCGAAATCACCAGCAACATCCATTGCGGCTTGGAATCTTTCTGTTCCAAACCGGCAAACTTTATCAGGTTGTAATACATCGCCCAGCCGGTCATGCCCAACATGAAAACCATCGGAATGGCGGAATACAGAACATTAACTTTTTTCCTGGCAAGATAAATGGTGATGACCAGCAACGCCAGCCCACCGAGCAACTGGTTCAAGCTTCCGAACAACGGCCACAGACTCATCGCGCCTTTGCCTGAACCTTCAGAAAACGCAATGACAAACGCCGTGCCGACCGCGATTGAGGTGGCGGGATGTTTTCGCGCCAGGTAATGAAGTTTGCAAAGCGTTGCCAGTTCGGCGACAATGTACCGTTGAATTCTGGTCGCGGAATCCAGCGAGGTGGCGGCAAAAGAAACAATGAATACTCCCATCACTGTGACCCCAATATTTTTAGGCAATCCAATTGAGCTCATCATGTTGGTTGAACCGTCAATAAACGCTTTCAACTGAAACGCAAGATTATTGGCGGCAGCCCAGGACATATAATATTTTGAAAATACTGCATGATTGTCGCCAGCAACCCCGTAGGCGATACCGGCGCCGCAGGCAACAATCACCAGCACCGCCAGCATACCTTCAGTCAACATGGAGCCGTAACCGATAAACAGCGCGTCTTTCTCCGACGCACATTGTTTTGAGGTAGTTCCTGACGAAGCCAACGCATGAAAGCCGGAAATCGCCCCGCAAGCGACAAACACAAACAACATCGGAATCATTTTCGGACTGCCCGGAACATTTAAATTTGTCGCCGGAGCCGCCATTTCCGGGTGCGCCACAATAATTCCCAGCGCCAGCAGCAACATGGCGATAAACAGCTGATAGGAATTGATAAAATCCCGAGGTTGCAGCAACACCTGCACCGGCAGCGTCGAGGCAATATAAACGTAAATCAACAGCAAAACCACCCAGGCGCCGACTGGAGAAAAAAGCACACTCCAGGAGCCATGTCCTGCTGCATCGAGCGTCATAAAGCCTAACGAAGGCATTTTTAACGGAAAATACGCGCCGAGAACAATGGTGGCATACATCAGAATGACTGCAATAATTCCGAGTAATGTAGCATTCATGTTTTTTTTGTAAACTAAATATCCAAGTCCAAGAGCAATCGGTATTTGCAGCCACAC
>JBAYVM010000358.1:0-3654 GCA_041674645.1 Victivallaceae bacterium
CCGGAAAACCGGTAAAACTGTAATTCTTTAACAATAATAATTTTTATGATGCTTTCCTTGCGATAAAACATCTTTATTTTTGTAAACTCTCCAGCTTGTTTTGCATCATCTCAATGCGGCGGTATATTATAAAAAAATCAGAAAGGACTTTGTATTTTGCAATATTCAGCCGCTATCGACTTGTCCGGCCAGGAAGCCGGTTTCGCAGTAACAGAACTTGACTCCGCCAAGCTGGTCATCAATGCCACGCGCCCAATGAGCGGACGCACTTCAGCCGGCTTGACCAATTGGGCGCTTGACCTGCTAAAGTCAACCAATATCAATCTGGATAAAGTTAAACAGTGGACAGTGGGCAGCGGGCCGGGCAGTTTCACCGGAATGCGTCTGGCAGCCGGACTTGTTTCCGGAATCACTTACGGCAAAAACAATATACAAACCCGGTGCGTTCCCACCGCAATTGCCATCGCGGCAACCATCAGCAAAAACAACAATGAAAACATCGCAGTGCTGTTTGACGGACGCAATCATGAAATCCTGGTTTACGGCGTTAACTTCCGTAACGGACAATTACAACCCAACAACAATACCGCAATCCTTACAGCAGCCAGTGCGGAAAAATACTTTAGAGAAAACGACTATACTCGTTTTGCGGCTCTTGTCGCTGACCGGGAGGCAATAGAAAAGGTAACCCCAGCGGCTATCGCCGCGCAAACTGTTTACATTGAACATGTGCCAACGGAAAAACTACTGGCGGAAGCATACCGTAAATTCGACAATGACTTGACTGATTTAGTATATATCCGCCCTGCGGTACATACCGATTCTCATGCTGCGGGAAAAAGTTGAAAACAAAGAAAAAAACACGCAAAACGACAAAACGCGGCAGACCAATTCTATGGGCAGTGCTCGCCGCAGCAGTTGTTTTGTTGCTTTTTTTCACATTAATAGTGATTGGCTTGCTGTTCAACCACGACCCTAAATATCCTACAATCCCCATGGAATCTGTTCATGTAACCAACCAAACCAAAATTCTTAACCGCATCATTCCGGTAGTCATGAAAAGCCAGCCGGACGACATCGCGGAAATTAACTTGACGGAAGATGAAGTAAATTCAATCATCAGGTTTATCGACAACAGCGGTAACTTGATTGATTTCTTCTCCAGAAAAAACTCCGGCAAAAAACGTCAGACCCAGAATTACCGGGCAACATTTCAACAAGGCAGATTCAACATTGCCTACGCCGTCGAAACCGGCATCTCCAACCCGTTCGGTTCCTGTATTATTTTCAAAGTAATCGGGAAACCGGTCATAACTGAAACTGACCAGTACCTTGACCTTGATTCAGCAAAACTCGGCGACCTACCCCTGCCCGCCGAACAGGCGGAAACTATCTTTAAAGCAATCATTGATTCATATCGCAATGATGATGCCTTTAAACAAATCAGGAATATCATTGTCAAAGCCAACGTAACCGCTGAAGGTCATTTACTAATCGTCTATCGACCGTACAAACTGCGAAACTACGTTATGCGCAATATTTTCTCCCAGTTATTCTAAAAAGCTGACGCAGTCTTCGTATCATGACAGAAAAATTACACCTCGCAGTTTTTTTCCAATATTTCCATACTTTGAGTGTGGAAATATACATATTTCCGGATATAGTTAATAGCTTGTTGCCCGGGTGGCGGAATGGCAGACGCAACAGACTTAAAATCTGTTATCCGTTAGGGTGTGCGGGTTCGACCCCCGCCCCGGGTACCATCAAATTTAACCTCAAAAACAGCCACAAGCAACACAAAAACAACACTTCAAGCAATAACCGCGTTTTTCTTCTGATAGCCTATTTTATGCCATGAAAAGTAAAATAGAGTACCCATAAAGCACACAAATCATTTTAGGCTGGCATCATAGGCAAGTTTCTGACGCTCTGCTTCCTCTATTTCCAAGTACGGAGCAAATATTTTATCTCTGGCCAGTTCTGCTTCCCGCAGGTTGGTAATCGGTTTACCTGCGTCGTCCTTTAATATCAACTTTAATACAACGCCATTTACGGAATACTGCAAGCGAAAAGCTCCGTTTTTACCATGCTTGTAAAGCCTGCCATTTAATGCTCGCGCCATTTTATTTCCTGTTTTTGTCTTTGGTTTATTATTATTTCATAAGATAATCAAAAACCGATCAAATTACAAATAACAGGCACATAATTTGCTTGTTAGTTACACATTAGTACCACCCGGAAGAAATCTGAATCAGAGGATGAAATCTTTCATAAATGTATTTCCGTCAAGTACGTTATGAGTAAAAAGTTTCTTGCCCGGCCGTTGTCTAAGGAAATGAAAGTTATTCGCTGGGTTTTGGCGCTGGAAGCGCAAGAGGCAAGTGGCGACGGCTAGCCGCACTGGCATATTTTAATTGATGTTGGTGATTTGTCTGGCATCTGGCATCATGCCGAAACAAAAATCGTCCAAGTCGAACCGCCGGGTAATAAATCCGGCTGGCGTTATGTTCCACACTGCTTCAACTTTATCCAGCGAAATATTTTCATCTATTGACATGTATCAAAAAAGATACTATAGTACTTTCATGGAAAACAATGAAATAATTTTAAATGTCGTTTTCTTCCGTACAACCAGTCCGGGAATGGTTGCTTAAACTTCCGCAGGAGCAACGAAAAGCCATCGGCGCGGAAATTAAAGTCGTACAATATGGCTGGCCGCTGTGAATGCCGGTTGTGCGAAAAATGGTTGCCGACCTTTGGGAAGTGCGAGTTAGCATCCCCGGCGGCATTGCAAGAGTAATGTTTACAATTGACGGCAACTTAATGATACTGTTGCACGGTTTCATTAAGAAGTCGCAAAAAACACCAGAAAACTAGCTTGAGACGGCTAAAAACAGACTTAATCAATATAGGAATAACAAATTATGAAAAAAGCAAACAAACATATCGGCAGTGATTTTGACGATTTTCTGAAAGAAAATAATATTTTAGATGAATGTGAAGCATCAGCAACCAAAAGAGTTCTGACATGGCAAATTGAACAAGCTATGCGTGAAACCAATATTTCAAAATCAGAACTGGCGCGGAGAATGCACACTAGCCGCGCTGTGGTTGACAGGATGCTAAACCCGGAAAATCCGTCAATAACTCTCCAGACAATGGAAAAAGCCGCACGAGCAGTTAATCGCCGCCTTACGTTTGAACTAAAAATGGCATAGTGCAACTTAGCAGCAACGCCGGAATAAAGGCATTTTGCAGGTTATGGGATAGCCCGGACTTAAAAACCTTACTGGAGGGGCAGATAAAACAAACAAAGCTCGAGCTTTTGTCTAAATGGGCTGTGTGATGTATTGTTACTTGCCCTTTATCTATCTTGGCAGAATTAAATCTAACGTTAACGATGAGTTTCAAAATGGGACTTTCAAAACTCATTCTCATTCAAAAAACTCTGCGCCCATTTTTTAAACTACATTGTTTTATTGACACCAGAGCAACAAGAAAACCTTTGCGCCGGGCGTTCACTCTTGAAGAAATTGAAAGACTGCTGGCAGTGGCTTCCCTGGTCAACAAAGCAGCGTATTTATTGGTTATATATTGCGGAATGCGGCGCGGAGAAGTAGCAAAATTGGAATGGGCTGATTTAATTTTATCAGG
>JBAYVM010000359.1:0-3652 GCA_041674645.1 Victivallaceae bacterium
CCCGGCGCCGCCGGTTAAGTTCACTAACATTTAAGAGTCCTGACCTGAATGCTGACTCGACGGTTATTTTCCTGCTGACTGTTCTTGATTAATCGAAAAAAAACACTCTATTTTAAAGTTGAACAATACGACAAGACAAAACCTACAGGGATGGAGTTATTGCCCATGGGATCAAAACAGGCATTTATCATCGGCGGCAGCCGGGGAATCGGCCGGGCGACGGCGCTCAAACTGGCTGAACTCGGATTCAATATTATTTTTTCATGCAGAAGCGTCAGCAAAGATGCGGAAGAAACACAAAACGCAGTAATTGCAACCGGAGCGGAATGCGAAATTGTAACGTTTGACGTAGCCGACCGCAACGCCGCCTTCAAAGCGGTTGACACCGTGATTGAAAAATCCTTGCCGGATGTAGTGGTGTTCAATGCCGGAATTGCCAAAGACAACCTGATGGCGTTTATGACACCGGATGAATGGGATGAGGTGATGCACGTCAATCTCGATGGTTTCTATAACACGGTTCAACCTTTTATCGCGCCGATGTTGTCCAGAAAAAGCGGACGCATTATAATTATCACTTCCGCCTCCGGCCAGGCTGGTCAAGCCGGGCAAGTCAACTATTCCGCCTCAAAAGCTGGTCTGATTGGCGCAATGAAGGCGCTTGCCCGGGAAATCGGACGGAGAAATATTCTGGTCAATGCAGTAGCTCCCGGCGTAATCGAAACTGATATGACTTCGGAACTGCCGAAAGACAAAATTATGCCGTTGATTCCGTTGAACCGTTTCGGCAAAGCGGAGGAAGTCGCGGCAGTTATCGGTTTCCTTGCCGCCGAAGAAAATATGTATATTCACGGCCAGGTAATTGCCGTCAACGGCGGACTGGTAATTTAAGCCATGAACACTCCGGAAGCAGTAAAATATGATGATCTGGTGGTGGGCAGCGGCATCAGCGGCATGGCGATGGCGTTGCTGCTGGCTCAGGCCGGGCGCAAAGTTTTGCTGATTGAAAAACAGTCTTCCATTGGCGGTTGTATGCGCCGGTTCAAACGCAAAGGCATTCCTTTCGACACCGGTTTTCATTTCACCGGCGGATTTGACGGCTTACTGTCAGATATGCTGCGCGCACTCGGAATGGAGCAGGATGTTATTCCGGAATTTCTTGACGCGCCGCAAACCAACCGCATTTATCTGGAAAACTCCAATTCGATGTATGAAATGCCGTCGGGCATAGACGCAATCGGCAAGGAATTAAAAAAACAATTTCCCGATGAGTGCGAAGCCATAGATAAATATTTGCAGCTGGAAGACGATATTGAACAGCGCACCCCGTTCATGAATCTTAATAAACTCAATACCGAAGAGCTTTTTGTCCTGATGCAGCAACTTGATGAAGATTTTATTTCGTTGCAGCAATACCTGGAATCAATCACGTCCAATACCAAATTGCAGACTGTCCTCGCGGCGGCGGCGCTGTGTTACGGCAGTCCGCCAAAAGTGACGCCGTTGTCCGCGCATTGCCGGGCCTCGGTGGGAATGCACAAGTCATTAGCCCGGGTGATTGGCGGCGGCGAGGCTTTTATCAAGTCATTCAAACGCCGGGCGCAGGAATTAAATATTGACCTTATGACCGGCACGGAAATTTCTGAAATTGTTGACCGGCACGGAAAAATGATCACTGCGGTAAAATTGTCAAATGGCGCGATTTGCCATTTTAAAAACTGCATTCTGTCCATTCATCCGCGGGAAATCATTTCCATTCTGCCGGAAGACGCAGTTCCAGCAGCAACCAGCCAGGCAATAGAGCAAGCCGAAGAAAGCTTTTCGTTTTTCTCTTTGTTTGCGACCATTCAAACCGATTATCCGGTTTCACCCGCGTTGACTTCATATATCAGCCATGACAATCTTAACGCGGTTATCAGCCCGAATTCGGACGCCTGCGCGATGGCGATTCTCACCGGCACGGAAATCATTGACAATAAACCGGTTAATATTCTCTGCGCCTTTGAAAATGAATTCCCGGCTGATGCCAACCGCTGGCAGAAAACTGCTGATCGAAAAAATAACGCTGCTTACCAGCAATATAAAGCACGACGTGCTGAAGCCATGATTAAGAAGATTGAAAACGTTTATCCGGAATATGCCGGAAAAATAAATATCCTCTGCGCGGCATCAACGTTAACTTTTGAAGACTACATTCCGCCGCTCGGTTCAGCTTACGGCGCCATGCACAAAGTCGGAGAACAAAGTCTGTTCGGCCGCCTGCCGGTAAGAAATTTTTACGCGATTGGTCAAAGCGCACTGCTGCCGGGCGTTGTCGGCGCAATGCTTTCCTCGTTTATTGTCGGACGTTACATTCTCGGGCGCGATTTTATTTGACGCGGATTACAGTTCGGTTTCTGAATTGGAACGGGTGATAATCGCGGAAGAATATTTAATCATCGGAATCAACAGCAGAAAAATCCCAGCGGCGGCAAAATAGACCCATCGCACTCCGCAAAACATGGCAATGGTTCCGCTGGAGATTGAACAAAGAAACCAGCCGAAGGATTTGGCGCTGGTCGCCCAGCCAAAAAACATACCGCGTTTTTCGTCCGGCGTGGATTTGGCCAGCCAGATCTGAAACACCGGATCCAGTCCGCCAGCAAAAAATACCATGCCGAAACGGGCAAAAATTAACATTTTTAAACTTTCCGCCGCGCCTTGCGGAATCATTAACAATCCAGCCAGCAAAGCGGAAAACATGGCCACTTTCGGGGCGGAAATTTTATCCGCCAGCCAACCCAGTACCGACCCGGCGAGAATTCCGGCCACCGCAGTCAGGCTGGAAATAAAACCTGTCCAACTGGCGGCAAGTTTCGGGCCATTGATTTTTTCCACCAGTACCGGCAAAAACGGCGCGTCAAACTGCCGTGCAAAGCCCATGATTAACATCAAACCCAACACCAGCCAAACTGAACCGAATCCTGGCAAACGCATTTTAAAACCGTGCAGATGTTCCCGCAGAGTTTCTGTTTTTTCAAAATCTTCTCCAGCCCCGACCAATACCAGCAAACCAGCCAATAGCAACATTCCCCCGCACACCATGAAAGCAATCCGGTAGCCGAAATGATCCACGACCACTCCGCCCACAAAAGTTCCAGCCATTGCGCCGCCGTACACTGCTGAACTAAGAGTTCCCAACGCAAACCCGCGATGTTCATGGGGAGTATTACTGGAAACCAGCGTCATCGCGGCGGAAACGGTGCCGGCAAAAGCGCCTAAAGCAAAACGAAGAACTACCAGAACGGCGGCATTCGGCACAAAAGCCATTAGCGGAATCAGCAACGCAGAAGCGAAATTGGCGCGGAGCAACATAATCCGGCGGCCGTAAATATCTGCTAAAAATCCCCAAAACGGAGCGAACAGGCAAAGACTGAGATTTCCCGCGGCCGCAAACTGCGCCACCCACATATTCCGGGAAACCGGATCTTCAATCCCGAGTTTTTGCAGATAAAACGGTATAAACGGCATGGTGAAGCTGAAACCGGCAATTGACAGAAATTGCGACATCCAGACAAATAACAGGTTTTTCTTCCAGTTAATCACACACGCCCGCGCCTTAATTCCAAAAAATAATATTGATTATCGTTATAAAAAGTGAGAATTAATCCAC
>JBAYVM010000360.1:0-3632 GCA_041674645.1 Victivallaceae bacterium
GAAACTGATGAACTGTTTGAAAAAGAATGCGCGTTCGTCAAAAAAATGGCGTTCGCCAATACGCACATCTTCACGTTCTCCCCGCGAGAAGGCACGCCAGCCGCAACTATGCAGCAACAAGTTCCAGCAAAAATCGCTAAACAGCGCTATGAACAACTGGATAAAATAACCAGTGAACTGAAAACCGCCTTTATCGCTTCGCAACTGAATGAAACGTTGAACGTTATATTTGAGAAAAAGAGTAAAGATGGTTTTGCTTACGGCTGGAGCGATAATTATATCAATGTCAGATGTCCGTCCGGCTCTGTTCCTTTGAACCGGCTGGTCGCTATCACCGCGCTTAGCGCTGGAAACGGATTTATCGAAGGTCGGCTGGTTTGATGATTGACTGGTTGTTTTTCACATAACATAACGAAGTTGAGATTGGCTTTATGCCGAATCAGAGCTTGGCTGCCAGGCGATAGTTTTCTCCTGAAAAAACAGATTTTCGTGAAGAACCTGCGCGTATGATTTCTCATTTACGAAAGATGAAAAATTAAATTATTTGCATATCAAACAGTTCTTGATAGATTAATTCTGGTAAGAACAAGTCTTTCAAAAAGGAATTTATTTAATGAATGCAACAAAAAAATGTTGTTATAGTTTTACGTGACGCTGTTCATATACTGCGATGATAAAAAACCAAGGAGGTGATTTATGTGTAATTTTCGTTCATATTCAAAAGTTCGCGCAAGCTTCATGCGTAAGCATTACACTCAGTATAACATTTCAAAAAACTACTTTAGTTTCAAAGAACCGGCGCCGGACACTTCATGTCAGATTCGACAGGCCATCGCTCCGGCAGGAATTACAGGAACAGCGGATATCGCCGTCATTAACGCGAATTTGCATGGCTACGACGATGCGGATACCGTGCTTATCAAAGGACGACATATTGCTGAAGTTGGCAACTTCGAAAATATTAAAGGTTTTATCGGAGAATCAACTAAGGTCATTGATGCCGGAAATGGTTACCTGTTCCCCGGTTTGTGTGACTCTCACGTTCACCTGATGATTGGAGTCGAACACTATCAGGGGTGTGATGTTGATGACGTTCGCAGTTTTGAAGATCTGTCACAACGAATAAAAACTTTTATAAGCGAAAATAAGGACTTGGATGTAGTTCATGTATACGGGTTGCATTATATGGATACACCGATAATTCCTGCTAAACGAGCCCGGGAATGTCTTGATACGATTGTCTGTGACCGTCCGTTGTTTATCTATGCGCATGACCTTCACACCGGCTGGGTCAATACCTCAGCCCTGAAAATATCCGGTTTTTTTGAGAAGATGCCGCCGTGGCCCCAAGCTATCGAACAACTAGGTCAGTGCGATAACATTGAGCTTGACAGTCAAGGTTATCCAAGTGGAGAACTGCGTGAGCCGGAAAGCTATTTCATGGTGGAAGGCAACCTGCGTATAAAGTTTCCTCTCAGTGTTGAACAGAAGTTGGATTACCTGCACAAGACATGCTGCTATCTCAATTCGCTTGGCATTACCAGTGTACATAATATGGGGTTGGATTTGCAAGAAGAGGATTTTGAACTTCTGCTGCTGCTGCTCGAACTGGAGGAACAAGGCAGACTGCCGCTAAGAGTGTCTAATTCATTTTCTGTCGTGCCGGATGAGCATGTTCTCACCGATATCGACAACACCGCACGAATACGGGATGCGCTTAGAAAAGCAGCCGATGGAGAAATGCTTTTGGGCAATCTCCATAAATTGTTGGTTGACGAAATGGAACAGGTTTCAAAGCAGCGGCATAACGCGTTTAAAAGTTCGGCTCAACGTGCTCAAAAGCATATTTCCAAAGCCCACCACCAGTGCTCCAGTCAAATCAACTCAATGATTTATGACATTCATGTTAAGCCACACATAGAGCGTGTTACGGCACGGCTCAGAAAAATCGGCAACAAGATTGCTGGGAAAAACTCAAAAGTTGAGCTCAAAGGCATTAAGATATTTATGGACGGCGTCGTCGAAAAAGACACCGCGTACTGCAGTGGCATCGCCCGCAAGGAAGGTATTCCCGCCTTCAACCCTGAAGAACTGCAAACAACAGTAAACCGGGCTGACCGGCTTGGATTACAGGTTTGCGCCCACTGTATCGGAGACGCTTCAGTAACTGCGACTCTTGATGTTGTCGAAAAAGTGCGGGAACTGCATGCCGGAGAAGACACACGCCGCGGTCATCGGATACGCCACCGGATTGAACACATTGAATTATGTTCTCCTGGCGACATTAAACGTTTTCATGAATATGACGTGATTCCATCTATGCAGCCGCTTCACGAACGGCCTCCGGTGACAATGTGGCACGAAAAAGTGCCCGAATCAAAATGGGAAACTGCGTTTCCCTGGCAAAGTTTTTTATCTACAGGTGCATCATTAACTTTCGGCAGTGACTGGCCGATTGTCAGTTGTAATTGTATTGAAGGATTACAACGGGCAGTGACTAGATTACCATGGAAAACCGGCATGATTAATCAGGGCGTAAGCTTTGAACAGGGGCTTCGCGCATTTACCGGTGGGAATGCTTACGCCGAATACCATGAAAACATTCGAGGACAGATCAAGCCAGGAATGTTGGCTGATTTGGCAGTGTTTTCCGGAAAACTTTCGGAGCACGCTCCTTCGCCTTCAGAACTCCAGTGCATATGCACTATTTGTGACGGAGAAGTAGTTTTTCAGAACAGTTCTCATTGTAAACAATAGACTTCAGCATAAAAAACTTAATCTATGCTGGTAAAACGTCGAACACTGTTTCTGTTTTTTGTTTTATAGAGGTAATTACAAAAGTAGTCAGGATTCAGTAGTCTGAAGTCATAATCAATCCGGATTTAGTTCAATTAAAAAAATAAAAAAGGCTGCCGAAGCAGGCAGCCATGTGAAATATAGATTCAGAATGCCGGTATTATTCCCATTCAATCGTGCCCGGTGGTTTTGAGGTAATGTCGTAGACGACGCGATTAACGCCGCGAACTTCATTGATAATCCGGCTGGAAATATTTTCCAGTAATTCGTAGGGGAGTTTTACCCAGTCGGCGGTCATGCCGTCGGAACTTTCCACGGCGCGGATGGCGATTACATTGTCATAAGTGCGTTCATCGCCCATGACACCAACGGTTTTCACCGGGAGAAATACTGCGAACGTCTGCCATATTTTGTAATAGAGCCCGGCTTTTTTTATTTCTGCCACTACGATTTCGTCTGCATTTTGGAGAACTTCAAGCGTTTCACGGGTAACAGCGCCGATATGTCTGACCGCCAGACCGGGACCGGGAAAGGGCTGGCGCATTACGACATCTTCCGGCAGGCCGAGTTGTCTGCCGACTTCGCGGACTTCATCCTTGAATAGTTTGGCCAACGGCTCAAGCAATTTCAGTTTCATATTTTCCGGCAGTCCGCCAACATTGTGATGACTTTTAATCATTGCAGCGGGGTTGCCGTCAATTGGAACGCTTTCAATCACATCAGGATAGGTTGTGCCTTGCGCCAGGAATCCGGCGTCTTCAATGCTGGTAGCTGCATCGTCGAAGACATTGACAAACTCATGGCCAATTATTTTGCGTTTTCTTTCCGGATCGTCA
>JBAYVM010000361.1:0-3628 GCA_041674645.1 Victivallaceae bacterium
AACCATCGTTCGACCAGCTCTGTAAAAACTAAGGTCGATACGCGAGATGGCGAGGTAACTTTGACCGGTATTGCCAAAAACGCGTCTGAGAAGTCCCTGGTAACCAAACTTATCACTGACATTCAGGGCGTAACCGGCGTGAATAACCAGATGACCATCGAAGAACCTAAAACCAAGTAATATGCGGATTGTCGCCGTCTGACTTATTCCGGGTCGGACGGCTGCAGAACCATACATACATAAATGAAAGGAGAGGCAACATGACTATCGGAACGTTACTGTTAATTATTTTGATTGTTCTTTTCGTAGGCTCATTGCCGACCTGGCCTCACAGCAAAAAATGGGGTTATTATCCCGGCGGTGGACTTGGACTGGTTGTCCTGATTCTGCTCATTCTGATCCTGATGGGCCGGATTTGAAAATTCCGAAAAAACATAACTTTTAAAAAGGAAAAATGATCATGAAGATAAATATGTTAACTGCGTTGATAATTGTAACGATTGCCGGAACCGCATTGACCGGCTGTGATAAACCGAATGATACCGGTAAAGAAGTCGGTACTGCGGTAGATAATGCTGCAAAGGAAACCGCGGAAACGGCAACCGCTGTTGCGGAAAAAACCACTGATGCCGCCAAAGCAACGGCGACGGCGGCTAAGGACACAGCCAACAAGGCGGTCGATAAGACCGGCAAGGCTCTGGAAAAAGCTGGTTCTGCGGTAGAAAAAACCGGTACTGACATGCAGAAATAGTTTTTCAATCAGCGTTTCCATGCAGTCGCATCGTACCAGAAAATATAAGTTGGAGGCACATCAATGTCAGATTATAATACATCTCAGCAAGATACCGTGCAGATCGGATATCTATCCAAATCGGCGAACATGAACCGACTGTTGAGGCTCTCTCTTCAACTGTTGGCGACTCTCGCCGTGTGCTTGCTCGCCGGATGCCGCATGTTCACAATCAGTTGAAACAACTCAATAAACAACAATCAATGAACAAGGAGAAACAAACTATGAAAAAGCTAATTTTGTGTCTGACAACTGTTTTGGTTTCAATCGGCGTTATGGCAGAAATCAAATCGATTAGCCTCACCGGAACTGAACCGTTCAACCTCAGTCTTACTCCGGATATCGCCATTTACAACCGAAACGTGACAATTGAGGGTGTCACCCTCAGTGTCTGGGGAGAAAACCCGCAGACATCACTGGCGCTGGGCATTGTCAACGGCTCTGTCGGCAATAGCGCCGGCCTGGATTGGGCTTTCATTCTCAACTATGCCGATAACTACAAAGGCGTAAAGTGGGGAATGGTCAACTATACTAAACATGACGCTTTGGGCTGGGATGCCGGGTTCTTAAACTATGCCACCGGCGCTGCGCGGGGATTATATACCGGCGCGGTGAATTACGCCGACAGCCTGAAGGGAGTTGAGTTCGGACTGGTCAACTATGTCGAAAAAGCGGATTCCGGAGTACAAATCGGAATAATCAATATCATCCGCAATAATAAGAGCTGGTTTGACGATTTGCCGAACAGTCTGGCTCCAGTTATGATTTTTGTCAACTGGCGGTTCTAGATCCGGCAACAGTTGTCGTCTGGCACGGTTAACGTGCCAGTCGGCCTCTGATTGGACGGCATTTTTCCTGCGCGAAGCGAACACAAGTTATTGCAAAGTCTGAAAAGGCGTTCAATAGGACAGGTTTACTGAGCTCTGGAAGAGCAGCGGAACGCGATTGTTGAAATCAGAACCCTGCAAGGAAAGGAATTGGTTTATTATGAAAAATCATCATGTAAAAATTAAATCAATCAGGCACATTACTCACGACGTATTGCAAATTGAAGTTCAAAAACCTCAGCCGTTCAGCTTCATCCCCGGGCAGGCGACGGAAATCTCGATAAACAAGGAAGGCTGGAAGACAGAGAAAAGACCGTTTACTTTTACCAGTCTGCCGGATGATGATTATCTACAGTTTATCATCAAGACCTATCCTGCGCATAAAGGCGTTACCAACGAACTTCTGAAACTAAAGAAGAATGATGAATTGATTCTGCATGGAGTCTTTGGCGCAATTGCATACAAAAAAGAGGGTGTTTTTATTGCCGGCGGCGCCGGCGTCACTCCTTTCGTCGCCATTTTAAGATATCTTCAGTCCAAAAATGAAATTGGCGGGAACAAATTGATTTTCGCCAATAAGACAAAAGCTGACATTATCTTGAGAAGTGAATTTAAAAAACTGCTTGGCGATAACTTCATCAATATTTTATCAGATGAAGGCGAGAAAGGATGTTCGCAAGGATTTATTACTAAAAAATTCCTCAAAGAAAATATAACTGACATTAATAAAAATATCTATGTTTGCGGCCCCCCGCCAATGATGGAGGCAATAGAGAAATTTTTAGCCGATTTACATGTTGATGAAAAATTCATCATCAAAGAAATATTTTAGAAATTGGAACGAAATAACTGATTTAAAGGAGATGGTATGAAAGCAAAAGTGCCTTTTGAGCATAGCGTGTTCAGACATCTGAACTTAATTTTAGAAAAAAAGTCTCAGTGTTCTCAACGTCCTCTGCGGTGAAATATTTGGCGTCAAAATACCGCAAGCATCCCTGCTTGCGATTGTTTTTTTTAAGCTGGAAGTTTGCCAGCCGCAGGATAGAATAATCAGGCAACGAAACGAAAAAATCTCTGCGAGTGTCTTGTGGATGCCCGCAGAGATTTTTTATGTGGTTATTTGGCGGTGGTTTGTTGCGAGTGATGCAACAGTGAACCGGCCAGTTTATTGGCAAACGCCGTCTGATGATTGGCCTGATGGTTGAGCAGGCGATAAGTTATCATTTTAGCGATATCCTGAATGAACATCCAGATAAGATTATATCCCCAAACTACGCCGATTAATGCCCACGGCAGCGGCGGAACCAGCCAGCCGAATCCGCACATTACCGCGGCGAATATCTGAGTTCCGACAATCGCCCAAAACAGTTGTTTGCTGGGCAACGGCGGCAGGAAGAACCAGTTTTTAGTTCTGGTGACGAACAACATCAAATGTCCGCCGACTACCAGTTGGAGAAAAATCATAGTCTGGAGGTGAGTTGAATCTACTGTTACTCCCAGCAGATTGCGGTTCAGGAAACTCATTCCGAGAAATAACAAGCCGAAAGTCTGAAATACCGACATGATGCCGAGCACAGTGGATATTGAAAGCATCCGTCCCATGTGCCAGCGAACCGGTTTCGGATCAATTTGCGTGTTGTCATAGGCGATGGTCATAATTGGAATATCATCCAACAGAGCAAGGATAATAATCATCACCGCCGTCAGTGGAGCGAACGCAATCATCGTGCCTGGAACCGGCCCCGCGACTTGCGGGAAAATTATCATGGAAAGCACGACGAAAACCATAACGTCAATAGTCATGGCAATGCGGTAAATGGTATAACTGGTCATGCGTTCAAAAATCTGACGCGCAATTTCTATGGCCTCGATGATTACACTTAAACCGGGCGCGGTCAGAATCAACGCCGCCGCCGCGCGGGCGGCGTCGGTGGCGCCGGACACGGCGATTCCGGCGTCAGCCTGTTTCAGCGCCGGGGCGTCGTTGACGCCGTCGCCGGTCATGGCGACG
>JBAYVM010000362.1:0-3613 GCA_041674645.1 Victivallaceae bacterium
AAAATCAGCCAAATCGTCGGTTATCAGCGTTCCATTGCTAAGAATGGAAAACCTCATCCGGTTATCATGAATACCGGTAATAAGTTCTCTTAAATCTTCCCGGATAAGCGGTTCCCCACCTGCCAGAGTAACGTCTTTTACCGCACAATCTTTGAGCTCCCGAAAAAACATCAGCCACTCTTCTGTGGATAAGTCGGTATTGGTGTCGCCCCCGCTGCTAAAATGCGAACAGTACGAACAACGCAAATTGCACCTGTTGGTAATATTAATATCCAGGCCTTCCGGTGTGTTCTTAACTCTCATGTCTGATGCCATTTAAAACCTCTTGTTAAGCTCTTTCAAATCCGACAAGACCGCGTTTTTCCAAGTCTGCCAGAAAAGTGTCGATATGCTGCTGAGCATCTGTTGATACATCATCACATTCTTCTTTGAGCAAGTTAATAATCTTCTCTGTCGTATGCTTCCCATCAAGTTTTTTCCAAATGAAGGCGCTCACCGGGTTAAGTCCGAATGTTTCATTGGCATCCGGATCAAAGAGCACTGCCCAGTCATCAAATTCCTCCCTGAAAACTACCATTGAGTTGGCGATTGGATACTGCTTGTTTAATTCCATGATTTCTGCTCCTAATTTTGTTAATGAAAAGTTTATTAAAGTTATTTTACGATTCCAGCCAATGAGTGAAAATACCGGCTTTTCTGCCTGCGCTGAAGGCTTTTTTGGCGTCATTGTCCCCCACCCCAAAAGACTGATAGATAATTTTCAGAAAAGTAGTAAAAATCGACATGACCGACTGAAAATATAACGCCGCAATTCTCCAGCCGTTGTATCTGTTCCTGGTTTTAGAAGAAATTTGTTCAGGCGAAAACAGTGCCTGCCCGGCAATACGCTTAAAACTCATCTTTTTCAAAGCATGAAAGAGGTAAAAAGAAAATGTATATGCCGTTTGATTGTGTATTTTTCGACACAAAATCAGTTCTTCGATTATCGCTTGTATTTTTTGACTATAATCAACAGGCCTGATGACGTTTAAAAAAAATTCAGGAATATTTGTATTTAAATATTTTTTAGTCATGACGAGCGCTGAATACAGGGTTTTTGAATTTCCCCAGTCGTTATCTTTTATTCGTTCTGCAACAATATCCCAGTTAATGTTTCCCTGGATAATGATTGCATGCAAATCATACAGAAAATTGACGCCGAGTTTTTGTGTATGGTATTTCAAGCCATGCAACGCTGTATATACAAGCATATCTTCAAGCTCCATTACCTTTGAAGCCATGCCGCCAATATTGACTGTCTGAGCCCTGCTCCAGATCAAATCAATATTTTTAAGGTCGTTATTTTCAAACAGATAGCGGTGCAGTTCAACCGGGAATAAATTATCTTTATAGAGCACGGGGTAATGATGAACATAGACATCCTTTACAATATTCGAACCGTCAGGCTGGCTGCCGTCATAATATCCTTCATTTATCAATACATTGAAAGCTTTTTCTATATCTTTATGACTTACAAGGATATCTATGTCGCCCATCATCCTCAACGCTGAATTTGTATAGACGATTTCCGCTAGATGCGAACCTTTAAGCAGTATATGTTCAATGCCATTGTCATTGAATAGCTTTATCATTTCAAGAAGCTGACTTTTTCTCTTCAAGTCTCTTCCTGAATAGTTAAGGTAATCGTTTCTCAAGGTGATTTCTATTTGCGAAGGAACGGATATTTTATGCGTTTTAAGTTTGTAATATAACAACGGAAGCAGATTGTTGCAGTAGCCAACATGATAGATGGAATTCCACTCTTCCAGCAACATATTTTCAATGTCATGTTTGCATGTCGCGGAAAGATTATCCCGAAGTATCATACAAAAATTGTTTTGCACTCTATCCATAAATTAACCCATATCAGCTTTTTTCTTATTGATTATCTCTTTATCAAGCGCCTGCTCAATCTTTTGCCAGAAAGCGCCGGTCAGGCTGATATCAAGCATGTGCACCGGCACAACACTGGCCAAATCACAAAGATTATTAAACCGTTCCAGATACATATCCCGGAGTTCTTTTTCTGGCAGTCCTATTGTGAACATTGATGCCTGTTTTGCGCATTCCGTGAGCAGGCTGACTGCCTGTCCGGCTCCTACTCGCTTAACATTATCTTCAACCGCCTGCTCCAGAAAAAAAATACCCTTGAGCGGAACCGCTTCCTGAACATTCCAGACGCCGCCGGATTCTGAATCAATGAAACGACTCCAGGTTGGCCAGGGATGCGCCCAGTAGCTCCCTTGTGCATCCAACACCACCAGCGTGGTATCGTCACACAACGAACGCCATGGAACTGGAAGCCGGTTGCTGGCAGTGGTTTTCCCTGTGCCGCCCGGCGCCGCCAGAATTATTCCCATGCCATCACGTTCAGCGAGAGCGCCGTGCACAAGCACACCTCCGCAAGCCTGCGCATTGCGCGCCAGAATGAGCGATAAGGTCAGAAGATTGATATACTGTCCGTTCCAGTGTTTGCATGGACACAGAACGCTGACAAATACGCCGTCACTTTTTGCTGCCAGCGGAATATAACAATCAGCCACGGAAGCCGGAGCTTTAACTTGAACATGAAGCCGCCGCTGATTGCCGTTCAAAGAAGGTTCGATTGTTCCAATTGTCTTTGATAACTGCATCACACTGCCAAGTTGTGAAACAATTGTCTCAGCCTCCTCGTCGTCAGCGGTAATTTTCCAATGACTTCCATCGGCCAGCGCCAGATTATGCCAAATCCGGTGAATCTGCGGCTGAGTATTCAGCCGCCGCTCTTCAGTCAAAACCTGCTGGTTCAATCTGACTTCTCCTTTTCTTGCTGTATTGGAAGCATTCTTGAATTAACGAATAATTTAAATGGCCGCCGGATATGCCATTGTCGCGTCTGCCCGTCATATCTGCCAATAACGCGCCGCCCCATCAAAAGTTGAATCCGACCGCTGCCTCGAACGTTGAAGAAGAAGACGCGCGGTTGAAAAGAAGCTGGCAATATCCTGGCAATAAACTTCAAATTAGACAACGCATGATACAACGGATGCAGCATAAGAGATACTTTACAATCAAGAACACGCTGCAAGCGAACCAAACGACTTGTTAACAGACCATATAAACCGCCGGCAATCACCCGCCGTTTATGTTGTCCACGCCATGCGGCAACCACTCTACCCTTAATATTTTCAGGCGGCAGCAGGAAAACATCAGCCCGTGAATTGTTGTCCCCAATGGTAAATATATTTTTGGCAGTCACCCGCATAATACGGTGTACTATTGGCTGTTCACTCTCCGGCAACAAAAAAAACGCCACATCGCCAGCCCGTAAAGACCTGCTCCCGTAAGGCATAATCTCCATAATCTCCGGCTCTCGCAAAGTCGGATTCATGCTGACGCCAACATAGGAAGCGAAAAAGGTAGCGTCTTGAACATTACCTTTGCTACCCTGCAAGCCTGCAACCGCCGAGACATGCGAAGACGACAATTTCATTATATTCAACCTCCAGCCAAAATCCTGCCAAAAGGATGAATGCTTTCAATCGTAGAGTTGTTTTTTACGAAACGACCACTTCCAGCGTTAACATCGCGTTCA
>JBAYVM010000363.1:0-3604 GCA_041674645.1 Victivallaceae bacterium
CATCGGTCAGAGTGAGCGACAGTTTATGACCGCCAGTAAACGTATAACTGGAGCCAACTTGCAAATTAACATTCTGTCCGCCATCTGTTACCGTAAATACCGCATTGTTCATGCCGGTCAGATCAGCCCCAGTTCCCAGAATATAGTTTCCAGCTCCGGTATTGCTCACATCCAGCGTGAATGTAGTCTGGCTGATGTCGCCAACCACGCCGGTATTGATTGTCAGCAACGCATCATTGACCTGAGCGTTGGCCAGCTTGACATTCATTGCCGAAACTTCCAGATTGTCACTGGCTTCAAAGGTTGCGTGTCCACCGTCCAGCGTCAACCCACCACGCGCAATTCCTCCGGAAGATACATACATGTTGCCGCCTGAATGAACAATCGTATCGCTGGCAATGCCACTGTATGAAACAGCTGGAACTACGCTGGAACTGTTAATAGTATAAATAGTATAACCGTCCTCCATTCCGCCTTGCACATACATATTCCCGCCGGAATTGACAATGGTATTATCCGCCACGCCAGCTTGAACATATTGCTTTCCACCAAGGTTTATAGTGGTATTACTTGCTACGCCAGACTCAATAATTATAGAATCACCATGCCCAACAGTTCCTATTTGCTGAGTACCGTCATTGATCGTTGTGTTCGTTGCTGTGCCAGTTACCCATTGTCCGCCACTAACATTAATTGAGGTTGAGTTAGCTATCCCACCAGAAGAAACGCTCTGAATCCCGAAAAATCCGCGAACATCGGTATTGATAGCCATTCCTCCAGATTCTATAGACTGAAATCCACCATCGAGGAAAGTCTGACTCGCAACACCACCAGACAATACAGATTGCAATCCATTATTCATAACAGTGTTGGTTGCTGTACCACCAAACGCGATAGTCTGAGTTCCGCCGGAATTGATTGTCGTAGAATTTGCCACACCACCCGACGCAATTGATTGTTTACCGCCAAAATTAATTGTGGTTGAGCTGGCCATACCTCCTGATAAAATACCCTGATAACCTCCGGAAGCAATTAACGTATCAATCGCAGAATGGCCGGATAATACGGTTAAATTCCCGCCTCTTTCCAAGAGAAAATTGCTGGCAACTCCATTAACAATCGAAAATAAATTATGTCCATCAGTGCGCGCATTCGTTCCGTCAGTAATTTTAGCTCCAGTATTCGCCAACATTTTAGCCCAGGATTGCTGATTGATTAATGTTGCGGTTCCACCGGCAGCTATATTCATGGCTGCGCCACTTTCGATTATTGTATCTATTGCTGAATGTCCACTCAAAACAGCGAGAGCGCCTCCATATTCCAATAAAAAATTGCTGGCAACTCCGTTAACAATAGAAAACGCGCTATGTCCGTCGGTGCGGGTGTTAGTCCCGTTGATAACTGTTGCGCCAGTAGCAAAGTAAACCGCGCCGCCTGCTTGCTGGTAGATATTTATTGCGGACACGTTACCTCCGAGTGCCATTACGCCGCCGGAATTAATAATGGTGTCGGTTGCCGCACCACCACTCTCAAAAAACCGCATATCTCCGCCGGAATTGATGGTGGTAGAATTTGCTGTTCCGCCGAAAAACCATTGACTGCCGCCTGAATTGATGTTAGTGAAATTCGCCACACCGCCGGAAGAAACAAACTGAGCCCCCCTAGAGTTAATGGTAGTGGAATTTGCCTCGCCGCCGGAAGAAACACGCTGATATCCGATAGCGTTAATGGTCGTAGAATTCGCCACGCCACCGTTCAGAATGGTTTGGGTTACGGAGCTGACAATTTCGCCGGTTACGGTCTGGGATGATACGATTCGGGTAAATGACATTTTTTATCTCCTAATATCAATTTTCTGTTTTTACTTGACTAACATGTTTCTCGAACGCGGGGATGCGCTTGATAATGTTGATGACCTGGTCGGAGGAAATCAAGCGGGTGCATTCAAAATGGCGGTCAGTATTTTTATGGCGCGGACACCAGAGAAAGTCAAAATGATCGAAGTCAATGCGCATGTCATTCCAGCAACTGTGGCAGGTGTGGTAATTGATGACCCGATATGGAGTTTCAAATTCATTCAGCGGATGGGTGAATCCGCTGATAAGAACTACAGGGGTATGGCAACACCATGCCAGCCAGGAAAGACCGCTGGAGAGACCGATAAAAAAGTCGGCATGATGCAACAAATCGGCGCGTTCCTGCAAATGAATGTCGCCGGTGAAATCTTCCGCGCCGTTGGGAATCTGATTCCAGACGATGCCCTGCCCGCCAGCCGGAGCTTTGTCAATGCACAAAACCCGGTAACCGCTCTCGCGCAGAAACTTAACGAGTTCACGCCAGCCATTGGGATTGTTCCAGTGTTTCGCCTGGCTGCTGCTTTGCACCGCGATGCAAACATAAGGTTCTTTGATTTTGCGTTCCGCGCTGAATTTAATTCTTGGCGGAATATCCGACGGGTCCACGCCGAGAATATAACCGGCGGTGCGATGCAAACCGACATAACGAAAATCAGAAGGCTGGTGATCCACGTTTCCGCGAAAAAACAGGCCGAGATAATAACAGGCATAGGGGGAATAATTAAGCGTTTCTTCGGTCGTGATGAATTTTATTTCAGGATAGCTATCGCGGAACAGGTCGGCAATCCACGGGGTCATCACGCACAACACCTGACATTTATGTTTCTGTTGAAAACGTTCCACATAAGAAAACCAGCCGATTGAGTCGCCAATGGTTCCCACCGGCAGTTGAATCATCACCTGTTTGTCTTTTGCGTTGTAATCATGTTCAAAAATCGGTTTATTTTCGCCACGACGAAAAATCTGGAGGCGGAACCGGATGTAAAACTTTTTAACGCTGGAAACCATAGCGCCAGCGGCGACATCGGCATTATACAGAATAATTCCGGTGTCCAGATCAGAAAAACAGACCCGGTAGCCGTCGTTCGGAAATTTAATGCGGATGCCTTCGTTAAAGTCAAACTTTATGCCTTCAACCGCTTCCTGCGTGGGTTCGTCAGGAACTTTGCCGTAAATCAACGGTTGTGGTTGAACCGGAGGCTGGGAATGCGGGGCGGCGGCAGGCGTTACGCTGAAAGACTCAGCCGACGGCGCGGCAATTGAAATGGACTTTTCCGGAACATTAGACGCAACAGAAATTTCATTAAAATTCATATATAGCAACTCCCCAAAAAATATAAATGTGAAAATAATTTAATTTTGAATCTGATATAATTAGCACAGGATATTTTCAAAACAAGGGGTAAAGCCTCAGAACAATCATATTTTTGCCATAAATGTTTTATCCTGACCTATATAAATGCGGTTTCGACGGAGCAAAACCCTCCAGAAAAAAATGCGGTTTCGACGGAGCAAAACCCTCCAGGAAAAAATGCGGTTTCGACGGAGCAAAACCCTCCAGGGAAAAACGCGGTTTCGACAGAGCAAAACCCTCCAGGGAAAAACGCGGTTTCGACGGAGCAAAACCCTCCAGGGAAAAATGCGGTTTCGACAGAGCAAAACCCTCCAGGGAAAAACGCGGTTTCGACGGAGCAAAACCCTCCAGGGAAAAATGCGGTTTCGACAGAGCAAAACCCTCCAGGGAAAAA
>JBAYVM010000364.1:0-3603 GCA_041674645.1 Victivallaceae bacterium
ATACGCTCAACTGCTTCATGATGCCAGCGAAATCAAATTCCGGGATAATAAATCCGATATTCACGCGGGATTGAATGAACGCAGCCCGGCTGGCGCTTTGACCCTGGAATTGCCAACGCTAAAGCCTGATGCCACCGTTCCAGTGATAGAACTCTTCCTCAAATAAATTAGGCAAAATGCGCCGGTTTACCCCGGCGCTTTTTTCCCAAAATCCTTAATGTAACTTTCTTCTGAAACACTTTTTGACAATGCCAGTAACGAACATTCCAGTAGCGCTACTCAAAAGATTGCACGTAACGAATGCCATGAAAATACACGACAAAACTTTATTTTTTGGTTTTTCGTACAATAGAACATTATTGTTCATCTATAAGCTTTCGCGCAATATTATCCAGTAAAAAACCGTTAACCCCGTTCCAGGCAATCTGTTAAAAGCAAAGTCGCAAAAGCGCAAAAATTTAGCGTTGCCCGGCGTTGACATAATGCGATTCTAACTCAAGCCTCATTTAATCCTGATTATTTTTACAATTAGCTCATTTGTTATTCGATTCAGTTCAGGTTACTGTATAGAACATCAGAGAAAAAATATCCGTCTTCGTTAGTAGTATTGTTGCGTTAATCGAAACAGGAGGCTGAAAGATGAGCATGGTAATCACCGAAATTAACAATCGCACTGGCATTATCACCTTGAACAACCCGCCGAAACTCAACGCGTTATGCAAAGAATTGGTTGATGATATGATTGCGGCGTTTGACCAGTTGAAAACACAGAAGGTAAGTTGCGCAATTCTGCGCGCACCGGCCGGTTGTAAAGTTTTCTCCGCCGGACATGATATCAGCGAGCTGCCGTCTGACAGCCGCGATCCGTTGAGCTATGAAGACCCGTTACGCCGCGGCGTCCGGGCGATTCAGACTTTTCCGGCTCCGGTTATCGCGCTGGTTGAAGGTTCAGTCTGGGGTGGCGCATTTGAACTGGTAATGAGTTGCGATATGATTTTTGCCGCAGACAGCAGCACTTTCGCCATGACTCCGGCTAACCTGGGAATTGCTTATGATATTGTCGGAATCCATAATTTAATCCACGATTGCAGTCTGCATATTATTAAAGAGATGTTGTTTACCGCCAAACCCATCAGCGCTGACCGCGCTTTGCAGGCGGGAATTGTCAACCGGATTCTCCCTGCGGCGGAACTCGAATCCGCGGTTATGGAAATCACCGGAATTATTTCGGCAAAAGCCCCGTTGGCTATAACTCTGATTAAAGAGGAACTGCGAACGCTAAATGAGGCCACGCCGTTGACGCCGGACGAGTTTGAACGGTTGCAGGGAATGCGCCGGACGGTTTACGGCAGTCAGGATGCGAAAGAAGGAATTACCGCGTTTTTTGCCAAGCGCAAACCGGTTTTCACTGGAAAATAATTTCAGATTCAAAATCAACAACTTTTAATTTGGAGAAAAGATTATGGTAAACAAGCCGTTAACCGGGATTACAGTCATTGATTTTACTCATGTGCTCAGCGGACCATTTTGCACAATGATGCTGGCCGACCAGGGGGCGCGGATTATAAAAGTTGAACGTCCGGATACTGGCGACGACAGCCGGGCTTTCGGTCCGTTCTATGAAGACGACACTTCCGCTTATTTCTGGTTTGCCAACCGCGGCAAGGAAAGTATTGCGATGGATTTGAAAAATCCTGATGATCTGGCGCTGGTCAAACGCATGATTGCCAAAGCTGACGTTATCGTGGAAAATTTCAGTCCCGGCGCCATGACCCGTCTTGGTCTGGACCCGGCACAACTGGTTAAAGATTTTCCGCGCCTGATTGTGTGTTCAATTTCCGGTTTCGGTCAGTACGGGCCGTTGCATCAAGCGCCCGCTTACGACACCGTTGTTCAGGCGTTGTCCGGAATAATGAGCGTGACCGGGGAGGCGGACGGCGCTCCGACTCGTGTTGGAACCTCCATCGCTGATTTGTCGGCTGGCATATTTGCTTATGCGGCAATTGCCACCGCGTTGGCGGCGCGTGAACGCACAGGACGCGGCACTACGATTGATGTGGCGATGCTCGACGGTATTTTCAGTTTGATGGAACACGGCCTGATGGACGCTTTGGCCGAACATATCAATCCGACCCGCATTGGCAATCGGCATCCTTCCATTGCCCCGTTTGACACTTTCCAGTGTAGCGACCGGCTGCTTGCCATTTGTTGTGGTAATGATAAACTTTTTGACGCCATGTGTGTTGCGCTGGGATTACCGGCGCTGGCGCAGGATCAACGGTTTAACTCGAATGAAAAACGCGTGGATAATTACAATGACTTAAAACCAGCGCTGGAAGCCGCTCTTCGCACTGATACCGCGGCAGCGTGGCAGTCCAAACTGGAAGCCGCGCATATTCCGGTGGGGCTCGTGCAGACGGTTACTGAAGCTGAAAATATGCCGCAGATTCAAGCCAGAAATATGGTAGAAAATGTCGGAGGGCGGCAGGTTCCGGGTTCACCGTTGAAATTTGGCGGCTATGATTCCGCCTGCACGAAACAGCTTCCGCCGAAATTGAATGAGCATGGCGAAAAGCTTCGCAGTGAATTTGGCGTTTGATAAATTTGGTAACGGAGGTATTTTGTTTTCAGGCAGTATAAGTTTGCCTGTAAAATAACAACCACAAAAAAAGGAGAACGAATCATGCCGGACTTTGGAAACCCATTTTCAGGACTTGCGAAAGATCGAAAACTCACTGACGCGGAATTGGTTCGCGCTATCCGGTTTATGGTGGCGGCGGAATATGAAGCCATTCAGCTTTATCTGCAACTGGCCGAATCCACCGACAATAAATTGGCCGTTGAAGTGCTTAAAGACATTGCCGATGAAGAAAAAGTTCATGCCGGCGAATTTCTCCGGTTGTTGAAGGAACTCGACAAAAATGAGGAGAAATTTTACGCCGAAGGCGCCAAAGAAGTCGAAGAAGAAATAAAAAAGATGAAGAAAACTAAAAAGTCTTAATGGCTTTTGTCAGTTTTTTTACGCAAATCCACCAAGTGTTTACATTTGGCGGATTTTTAGTTTTACAGAGCACCATAGCTCAGTTGTCAAGCAGGAACATCAGGGCTGTTCAATGCTAGCATTTTTACAGAGCTGGAGATTAAGCGTTGGAGGGTATCGCTCCGTCGATACCTTTTTCCTGATGTAGCTGTTGCAATTAATCAATGTAACTCAGACACTCCTGTCTGAGATTAAGCAGGAATTCAAGAAAAAGAGGAAAAACAAAGCAGCACAGTGACGCCGCAGTCCAAAGACGCTCCGCGTCAGAAGTCCCGTCGAAGCCGGTTAAGTTCTAGCATTGAACAGCCCTGGCAGGAACATGCGTCCAATTGAACGCATATTTTTTTGTGATTCAACTGGGAGTCAGTTTTATTATCCCGACGGGATAACAGGTTTATAGAATAATCAGGCAAAAAATCTGCGACTCCGCAGGAGTCGAACATTCTATTGCCGTTGGGCTACAAACGTGTGACGCCTCCGGCGTCAGTTTTTCTATCCGGTAAAATTGGTCGATGCCTGGATAAATTAATTTTTATGCGAACGCAAAAACGGGCGTTAATTTA
>JBAYVM010000365.1:0-3586 GCA_041674645.1 Victivallaceae bacterium
AAAATTTGTTATGCCAGTCAGGCTTTGACAAACTATGGTCGCCGTCAAAAGAAAATCAACCTTTTTTTTGTGTATCTCTTAGCAGACCTAAAATTTTATTAAACACTCCAAGCTATTTGTTATACATGAGTTTTGGTAATAATAATGAGATTTCTTTTAAAGAGAATAATAATCAGCCTTCCGTCAAGTTATCTAAACAAGGGAGAATAGTATTATTTTGTTTAAAAATTGAAAGTATTAGTACAAAACTTTAGTTTTTGTGTTTTCGTTGGTTAAAATCAGGGATTTGCGGATGATTCTATGCAGTAGAAAAAACTATAAATACGAGAAAACCGGTTGTTTAATCAAGCGGTTTTTCGTGTTTGCGCTGGTTATGTCCATGGCAATTTCAGCGGGGGCGTACGAAAAACTCAACTGGCAGACGAAGACATTGTCGGCAGGCAGAGCCAATCTCCAAGGCGACGGGTTCACGATTTCCCGGGTTCTTGACGTCGCCAATTTTTCTCCGGAATTTCAAATGCCGGTTGAAACGGTTTACGATTCATCCGACACCAAATTCAGTCTGCTGGGTTACGGCTGGCGGCTGCCGCAACTGGAATCAAAACTTTTTCCGAAGCCGGACGGCGCGGAATGGGTTACGCCCTGGGGCGACACTATCCGGTTTTTCAACAAAGAGCATAAAAACAACAAAAATATGCTTGAGCTCTACAAAGAGCAAATGAAAGGCTCCGGCTGTTTCACTCCGTACGCCGACTGGGAAGCCGACGGCAGCAAAAACGGGCGTTGGGTTGTCACCGGCAAAGACCGCAACACCGGATGGATTTTTGAATATAACAACGCCAAACCGGTAAAGTTTACCGCGCCGACCGGCAGAACATTGCAGTTCCAATACAAAAACGGACTGCTGTCTGCGGTTGTGGAAAAAAATGTGCCGCTGATTACGCTTGAATACGCTCCGAAATCTCCCACCGTCAATAAACTCACCATTAACGGTGTGGAGTTTGCGCTGAATTACAAAACCGTATCAACGCTTTCTCTGGTAAAAAACAAACTTGAACCCGCTTCACGAGCTAACAATATCGCGCTTACCTCAGTTCGTCGCGGCAGCTTGAATCCGTTGACTTTCAAATATGACTCCGACGGCTATCTGGCTGAAATCGCTCAGGGCGCGTTCTCCGAAAAACTCACTGTCCAACACGAAACTGAACAGGAACGCCATGCCTTCATCAAGAAAATCCAGCAAATGAAGGAAAAGAAACAGAACACTGTTTATGTCATTCCCGACAAAATGGCCGGTCGCCTCCTGAAAGATGAATTTTTCACTTACGGCTATCCGGAAAAGAATGTTGTCACCCTCCGCAATAAAGCAGGACAGCAGGCGAAATATTACTACAGCGATCTGCGCGGCATTCTGAAAGTCAAAGACTTCGCCGGGCTCGAAACCTCCACCTATTATTTCCGCCGTTACGATGTCACCTATAACGGCAAAATCCGCCAGATTGTTGACGCGAAAGACCGCGTAATCATGAACTGTCGTTACGACAAACTGACCGGGGAAGTTTCCCGCGTCCGCGATATGGCCGACAATGAAATTTTTTACAGCTATGACAAAAACGGCTGGCTGGCGTTCGTCTCCCGTTCCGTGCCCGGCGGCAAACAGCCGTTGCTGCGCATCAACTATGACTCCAGAAATAATCCCGTCGAATACCTCAGACTTGACAGCGAAGGCAAAGCCGTAACCGCCACTAAGCTCAGCTACAACGCCAACCGCGACCTGACCGCCGTGGACAACGGCGAACAGAGCATGAGTTTCAATTACAATGACTTCGGCAAACCGACCCAGATTTCCGACGCGTTCAACCGCGCCGCGAAGTTTGAGTACGACAAATTCAACCGCCTGCAAACCGCCACCGCTCCGAACGGCGTCCGCACCGTTTACGCCTACACCCCGGAAGGCATGGTTTCCGAAATAAAACGGTTCGCCGATATTAACGAAAAAGAACTGCTCTCCTCCATCAAAATTTCTTACAACCAGGACGGACGCGCCATTGCCTACACCGACAATCAAGGGCGCGAAAAGAAACTCGAACTTGACGACATGGGGCGCGTTATCGCGGAATATTTTCCCGACAACACCGCCGTCAAATATTCCTATTCCGTGCTGGGACAGCTCCACAAAGTCACCGACCAGAATAAAAATCCCATCACGTTTGAATGGAATAAATTCGGCCGCATCGCCGAAAAAGCCACCGCCGCCAATCAGGAAACCGGCTACAACTATGACAAATACGGCCTGCTTCAGTCCGTCATCAGCAAATTCAAAAAACGTCAATACTTTTGTTAACGAATGAAGGCACTAAAAACTGTATGTCGCAAACCCAAATAGGAAGTGGAAATATTATAGTTTTTTCACTACTCTGTGATTTACGTCAATGCTTGTTAACTGACTTAATAAAAATATATTCCCAAAATACTAACGTTAAACATGTAATTAAAACTTTTATAGGACAACCTTTTAATGAAATAGATACAGAACAGATTTCCAGTTTACTATTGAATGAGTTCAATGTAAAGCCAGCCCCTCATATAGAAAATATAAGCCAAATTTTACTACTAAATATAGCAGGGACAGGTTATTCACGTTCAAATAAAAAATCTCTATTTGAAATGTTTATGATTTTACTAAGTTCTAATACAAAAGGATTGGAAAGAGATGTCTTATGGCAATTAGATAACCCGATTCCCAAAACTGTTCTTATGTTATATACTATGGCAGAAATAAAAAATTCTTTTCTGAAATGCGGGCTCAAACTTAAAATGTATCCTTTAAAAAAACAAAGCCTAAAAAATAAATATACTTTTTATCGTACAACTATGAATCAAATACAAAGGGAGATTTTTGGTTTCACTGATTCAGAATACGACAAAAAAGGTAGAGTAAAATTCGATATTTTAGCTATGGAAAAATACGCAGAAAGAGTAAGCAACACCGATAGTAGTAAAATCATTGATCTCTTAAAAATTCGCTTAAAAGTAATGTCTGGTCTAACAGGTGTAAAAAAATGAAAAACCGTATTTTTATTACCTTGTCGATAGTCGTGTCTTTCGTCGTTGGCTTTTTCTGTTGTTTTGTGGTGAATAAAGCGCAGACAGGGGTTAAACAATTTTTACGATCTTCAATGACTTATTCTATGAAAACTGTCCGTGATAAATGTTCTGGCATGGGAGTTGAGCTTCCTCTGCATGCTTGGAACGTTGATTTCCACTGGCAGACATTCGGCCCGGACGCATATTGTTACCTAGCATTTTCAGCAGACGAAAAAGACATTGCAGAAACAATTCACAAGCTGAAAAAAAACGCCACCAAAGGGCATGAAAATTTTTCTATACCAGCTCCGGTTGACAATAAAGGGCGAGCCTTGAGTTGGTGGCCGTCAAAGTTATTGAAAACAATGGATGTGCAGAAGGGGATGTTTTACTGGACTGGATATGACAAACACAATTCCCGTGTCTATATTTACCGGTTTACGGAATGATTGCATTGTTTAGAATAACCGTTGGAACTGGAAACTGATGAAGCGGAGCA
>JBAYVM010000366.1:0-3582 GCA_041674645.1 Victivallaceae bacterium
TAAAAATCGCAGCATGGAGTTGGCAAACGGTCCCCGGTTTATGGGGATCGTGAATGTAACTCCAGATTCTTTCAGCGATGGCGGAAAGTTTTTCCATCCGGAAATCGCGGTTGCCAGAGCGGCGCAGTTGCTCGAAGAAGGCGCAGACATTATTGACATTGGCGGAGAATCAACCCGTCCCGGCGCTGAGGCCGTTTCTGAACGCGAGGAAATCAGCCGCGTGGTTCCGGTTATTTGTGAGCTGAAACGTTTGCATCCGGAGTGTGTTATCAGCATTGACACGCGCAAGGCAAAAGTTGCCAGTGCGGCAGTAAATGCGGGCGCAGACATAATCAACGATGTCAGCGGCTTGGAATATTCGCCTGAAATCGCGAAAATTGCGGCAACAGGCGGAACGGGATTGATACTGATGCACATGCGTGGTTTGCCGCAGAATATGCAGAATACAGAAAATTTGGTTTATGAGAATATTGTTGAAGAAGTAGTGACTTTTCTGGCGGCGGCTGCGCAAAAAGCTCTTGACTCAGGAGTAAAACGGGAGAATATTGTATTAGACCCCGGAATCGGATTTGCGAAGACTTTTGAACATAATTTTCAGTTGCTGGGTGAAATCGACCGGATTAAAGCAATTGGTTACCCGGTAATGGTCGGTCATTCCAGAAAAGCGTTTATCGGCACGGCGCTTAATCGTAAAATGCCTGAAGACAGAGTATTTGGTACTGCCGGAGTGGCGGCGTTTCTCGCCGACAAAGGCGTGGATATTCTCCGGGTTCATGATGTCGGACAGATACGGGATGCGGTAACTATGTTTAAATTATGCAGACAGACGGAAAAATCGGAGTAGAAAATTTTATGGAACAATTTGCGATATATGCTTACGCCGGATGGATATACCTGCGACCAGTGCTTGAAGTACTGATTATTGCTTTCATTATCTACAAAATATTATATTACCTGCGCGGAACCCGCGGTTCAACAGTGCTTGCCGGAATGGTGATCGCGTTGATGTTGCTGACCACCTTGTCGGATAAACTTAATTTTGAAGTAATCAGCTGGTTGCTCAGTGGTTTGTGGACATTGCTGGCAACCGCGATTATCGTCATTTTTCAGCCGGAATTGCGGCGTGCTTTTGCTCAGTTGGGAACATTGCCGTTTCAGGGAAAAAGCCGCAAGAAAGAGACCATCACGGAAGTTGTTACCGCAGTCCTGAATATGGCGAAACGTAAAATTGGGGCTATTATTGTCATTGAACGCAAAATCGGTATGCGGGCGATTGTTGACGACGCGGTGAAACTGGACATAAAGCTGAATTCCATGATTATTGAATCCATATTTTTCCCTAACTCGCCGTTGCATGACGGTGCGGTTATTATGAAAAATGACCGGATAATTGCTGCTCACGCGATTTTGCCGCTGACTCGTGATGAAGAAATATCCCGCACCATGGGAACCAGGCATCGGGCGGCTGTAGGCATTACCGAAGAAACCGATGCGGTGGCGATTGTCGTTTCAGAGGAGACTGGAAATATCAGCATTGCCTGTCGCGGCAGTATCCGGCGTGATGTGAAAGCCGATAAACTGTTGCGTTACTTGACCGGTTTGATGATTTCAACTGACGAAAACTCGCTTTCAAATATTTTCGGCTCAATGGAAGATAATGATAATTTAACCGGATTTGTCAACGGCAGGAGCAACGAATGACCCAGGAAAGTCAATCCAATATCGAACGAACTCCATTTCAATGGGTGCCTGGAATCTTGCGGAATGATTTGTTGCGTAAGACGATTGCGCTTTTTTTCGCCTTGCTGTTGTATTTCATGGTAACCGTACGGATTGGTATTGAAGAAAAAGTGAACAATGTTCCGGTAAATATCGATTTCCCTGCTAATTTAGTAAATCTTGATAAAGGAATCCCGAAAGTTACTGTAACGGTTAAAGGCAGTAAAAAACAGCTTTCTGAGGTAAACGCATCGTCGCTGAAAATAAAAACTGAAGTGCTTGAACTACATTATACTCCGGGAGCGTTGTACATGCTCCGGTTGACTCCGGAGAATATAAAAACTCCATTTGGTGTCAGTGTTATTGATATTGACCCGAAAGATATTCCACTCAATCTGGACATTAAATCGGTCAAAAAAGTACCGGTGATTGCCCAGTTCGATTCGGAAAAAAAATTATTGAAAGACTATGCCGTCGGCAAAGTTAAATTCAACCCCGGCGATGTCTGGGTGACCGGCCCGGAAAGTATTATTAAAGACATTGATTCGGTACAGTCGTTGCCGATTCCTTTGGATAAAGAAGTGATTGACAGTTTTGAATATAATGTTGCGCTGTCAGCTCCCACCAGCACCAGCATATCTCCAAACAAAGCCGTTGCGCAGGTGGAAATTGTTAAACAGTATATCAGCCGGACATTTAAGTCAATTCCAGTGCGTTTACTCCAGTCGCCGGATGAAAATAGTGTGTTTCAAGCAGAATTGTTATCCACTCCTAATGTTGACGTGACGATTAACGGAACTCAAGGCGAAGTTGCGTTGCTGAAACCGTCTTCTATAAAACCCTACATCGATATTTCCGCAATCGAAGAAGCTGGCACCTTCACCGCAGAGGTCAATTGCTGGATTGAAGGTCAATCTGACATGACGGTAAAAAACATCTATCCGCAAAAAGTTCAGGTCAAATTAACCAAACGCCAGAAGTAACATTTCGTTTTTATGGCCTCGGAAAATGCGCAATATTAATTAAGACAATAGATAAAAAGGCAGGATGAAATATTGACCGCATGCTTAAAACTTTTATTTTTCTGTCTGATTTGCGCAACTGCGGTAATGGCAAAAAAAACAGAATTGGCGACAGACGAGAACAAAGACTTTGTCGCCGGATACCTTGCCCGACTTTTAATTAACGAGGTGCCTTTTCCCGGAGAGAGCAGTTACAAGAGTGTCGAGGACAGTAAAATCGCGATGACCCAGATATTGTGGGTGATTAACTGCCGGAGACAGTTAATTCCTGCCGGTTACCGCCAGAAACAGGTCGCCAATGTAAAATCCAATGATATTCTCGATATAATTACTGCCGGGGGTCAATGCGACGGTTTCTTTCGCGATGAACAAGGCCGCGCGGCAGTCGCTCCTCGCGTTGAAAAACGTTTCAAATATCTTCAACTTATCGCCAGACAAGGCGGCAAACCGGGCAAATTTACTACTTTGCTTAACTACGGCAAAGGTCTTGCCGCAGCCTATGTTGAAGGCGGCATTGAACAGGCGGATCGTTTTGCCGGTCTCAGTATTATCAAAACCACGCTGGTTACCGGTCACGCATACGCCTGGATGACGGACAAAGATTACTATAGCCCCGGAGGAAATTTTGTATTTATTCCCGATTCGCTCAGCGGTTCGCTCGGTGGCAACCGTTTCTATACGCTCAAGAAAAAGGTTGATGACAAATGAAAAAGCTGGTTCTGCTCTTACTGGCGATAATAGGTTTTTCCCCGTTCTTTACGCTTAACGCGGAAAATGTTGCCCGAACAAAAATTCCGCCGGAAGTTCTTGAAAAACAATTTCTTTATGAAGTTGCGAGACA
>JBAYVM010000367.1:0-3574 GCA_041674645.1 Victivallaceae bacterium
ATACTAAATGCACTATTCTTAATTTGTAACACTAAATGCACATAGCTCTTTTTGTAAGAGTGAATGCACAACTCCATTTTTTCATGAGGCGTTTACTTTTTCAATTAACAAGAATGCTTTTTTTAATAAAAATTTTGTCCAGCCATTGAAAATTTACAATCTCAGGTCAGTTTATATGTTTAATTATGGTTTTAATATTACTCATTTAAATCGTTGAGAAAAATGGAAATTCCAATAGTACTAGTTTTAGCTTTTACCCTGATTTTTTGCATAGTTATTTTCTATGTGTTCTATCTGAACAATAAGAATTTTTCACTGCGCAACAAAATCAAGGATATTCTGCACCAGAAAGCCGAAATCGGTAATTTTCTCGGTATTTTTTCAAAAAGCTTGAAAGATATTGACGATATTGACAGTTCCATGCTAACCACTGCCCGTTATATCGCTGACCTGGTGGAAGCTGAAGCCATTTGTATTTATGAAGTAAAAGACGATTACCTGCTTGCCAGCGGCATTTGCGGTGCGTTCCCACTCGTGCGCAATGCAAATAATTATAATTATGTAATGACCAAACCAAAATATATTCTGGAATCGTTGCGCCGGGACAAAATCATGCTGGGCGAAGGCGTGATTGGCAAGGTCGGTGAAGCACGGGAAGGTTTGCTTATCGAAGACGCCTCAACCGATTCGCGATTTTCAGAATTTCCCGAAGCGTCTAAAATTTATACAGTTATGATTGTGCCGATGGTTAGCGACGCAAAGCTGACCGGAGTAATTTGCGCAGTTAACAACCGTCGTCCAGGCTCATTTACACCGGAACAGTTTGGCCGGTTACGTTTTATCAGTTCGCAGGTGATTTTAGCTCAAAATCTGGTGCAGGTATATGCCGACATGAGCAAACAGCAACGGATTCATCAAGAGCTTGAATTTGCCCGCCAGCTTCAGGCGACGCTACTGCCGGAAACCTTCCCCGCCTGGGACTTGTTCGCCGTAGAAGCTTTCACCAGTTCGTCAAAAGAAGTCAACGGAGACTTTTATGATTTTGTGGAAATTGACAATGACCGGTTGCTGGTGGTGGTCGGCGATGCTTGCGGTAAGGGTATTCCGGCCTGTATGTTGACGGCAATGACCAGAAGTTTTATTCGCTCCGCTGTTTCTCATTTCAGCAATCTTGAGGATTTCCTCAAAGAAATAAATTATAATCTGTTCCGGGATACCGACGAAGAACGGTTTGTGACCTTGGCTTGTTGTCTGCTGGATAGAAAAAATTCTTTAGTTGAATACGCTCGCGCCGGTCATACTGAATTACTGACATTCGTTCGCGGCCATATCCGGAAAATCTATCCGGACGGATCCGCGCTAGGTATTCTGCCCAATGAATTTTCTTCTTTTGATACGATTTGTCTGGAATTTGACCCTGACATGTCGATTTTATTATTTACTGACGGCATCACCGAAGCAATTAATACTTCTGGCGAGGAATTCGGCCTGGAACGGCTCCAAAATAAGTTCAGAGAGTCCCGGCTAAAAAATGATTCTCCCAAAGAAACTCTTGATAAGATTATGGAAGCCGTAACTGACTTTTCCGGCGATGACCAAATCGATGATCAAACGATGATTATGATTAAACACATCTAATTCACAAAAACCGGTTCCCTAATGTTTTACTCTTGTATTATTACCCTACTCTCGTGCGGGCAGGCTCTGAGCACATGACCCGCTTGCGTGAAAATCTTTTTCCCGGGATTTGAAGATGCGACTAAACTTTCTAAATCATGAGCGAACTCAACTCAAAAAAGTTCCCGGTGCGCCTCGTTTTTATGAATTTGTCTGAATCTAACCGGCTTCGCTGGAATTTATGACGCGAAGCGTCTTTGGACTGCGACGCCCCTGTGCCGCTTTGGCTTTTTCCCTATTCATGTTTAATCTCAGACAAGAGTGTCTGAGTTACATTGAAACAACAAATTAGAATTGAATTCGTCTCAAGCTAAAATCCACCAGATCATGTGTTCAGAGGATTTAAAAAAGCTGAGCTTTTGGGAGAAAAAATGGTACCCCGGACAGGAATTGAACCTGTGACCACCTGATTAGAAGTCAGATGCTCTATCCTCTGAGCTACCGGGGCAGGCAATGGATTGAAAATATGCCTCTTTTTGCAGAAAAATCAATGCTGGTTCGCGTTTTTTTGGCAATATGCTGTAAAAAATAAATTCTGCGGACAAATAACCAGGCAGGATTTACAGCAAAGAAATAACTTTTAAAAATCATATATCAGCAGGCACACAAAGAAAAACTCCTGCATTTAAATAATGCAGGAGTTGCAAGTAGTGCACCAAAAGTCAATTAGACCTTCGCCTTGTCCCAGGCAACTTTGCTTACAAAGGCAGTGAGACTGCGGCCATCAGCGGTTTTAGCTTTGAAAGCGAACCTTTCATTGCCCGTTTTGCCGTAAGTAACTTTTTCGGTTACCTCTGCATCTACTTTCTTCTTGGCTTTCACGTCATAAAAAGAGTGTTTCATGGCTCCCTCCTCTGGGGGGTTTAGGGTTTACGACTGAGATTAATATAACAAGGTTCAATTGTTTGACAAATTGAAAAATGCAAAAATTCTAATAAATATTAAAAATCATGCAGTAATTACAAATCAAATACACTGTAATATTTTGCTGGCTAAGCTCTTACATAAAATAAAATATTTTTGATTTATTTTTGATTTTTGTGCTTGTGTGAGTTCAAAAAAGAAAAATAACCATGAGAAAACCGGTTTCTGTGATTTGACAGCGTCATTTTACGCACATATTCCATGTTGGTTCAATACGTTATCATTTTGCGTGCAGTCGTTGATTGTATGGGAAGTTTTTTCTAAAAGCGAGTTGATTTTGCAGTGTTATAGAGTACTTTTACAGATTGATAAACATGACCTTTAATAATAGCAGGGAAGCTATGGAAAAATCTGATGTAAAAGCGCTGGTTATCACCGGCTTTGGTTTGAATTGCGAAAGGGAGACCTCCGCAGCGTTCAATTATTGCGGCGCGAAAACGGAAATGGTCCATTTGAATGATATTCTTGACGGCAAACGGACACTGGCTGAATTTCATATTCTGGCATTTATCGGCGGTTTTTCTTTCGGCGACCATTTGGGCGCTGGAACGGTTTTCGCCAATCGAGTCAAATTCCGCTTGCGCGACCAGTTGGAAAAATTTATTGCTGACGGCAAGTTAGTTATTGGTATTTGTAATGGTTTTCAGACATTAAGCCGCTTGGGAATGGTTCCGGCGCTTAACGGAAATTATTTTATTCAAGAAGCCGCGTTGGCGCACAACGAATGTGGCGTTTTTCGCGATGACTGGTGCTATTTGAAAGCCAATCCTGAATCTCCTTGTGTTTTTACGAAAAATATTGATTTGGTCAGACTGCCGATTCGCCACGGCGAAGGCAAGTTTGTAGCACATGATGCCATGCTCGAAGAAATTGAACGCAAAAACCTGGTGGCATTGCGTTATGCCAATGCTGATGGCAGCATCGCCTCGGATTTTCCGGCCAACCCAAACGGTTCTCTGAACGCCATTGCCGG
>JBAYVM010000368.1:0-3561 GCA_041674645.1 Victivallaceae bacterium
CGGCCTGTTATGGGGTGGTTGCGCAATTACTGACACCGAAAAGCCGCTAACCATTTTTCTTGTCAGAGGCAATTTCAGAACACAGCAACGTTGGTTTATTTACAATCGCAAAGAACTGCTGGCACATGAGTTATGCCATGCGGCGCGTAATATTTTAAGAGATTATAAACTCGAAGAATTTTATGCCTATCAAACCGCTCCCAGCATAATACGCCGTTATATGGGCAACTGCTTTATCGCAAAATATGATGCGTTGCTGTTTCTCATTCCAGTTATGGTTTTGCTGGCGGCCCAATCAGTTCAGACATTTGCCGAAATAAACCTGCCGATACTGCCATTCTGGATATTCGCGCTGGCTTATCCAGGATATTTGCTGGTTAGAAATCATTATGCCAGACGCCGCTTCTTCAAAGCCTGCGACAGACTTTCAACATTCGGAATTAAAGCTGCCCGAGCAGTGCTGTTTCGTTGCAACTGGCGTGAGACCGGCGAAATTTCCCAATTAAAATCTGAAACCGAACTAAAAAATTATACTTCCTTGCTGGCGAAAAAAGAATTACGCTGGAAAATTATTCAATATCGTTTTATCTTAACAAATAATGAAACCGCGAACGTCAGCTAAATTACGACTATTTAAGGAACAACCGGCTATGACTTCACTGAAAGAGATAACCAAATATTTGGATGAACTGTTGAAAATATCCTCTATTCCGGCGGATCATTCCAATAACGGACTCCAGGTCGAAGCAACCAACCAGGTCAATAAAGCGCTGTTCGCCGTGGATGCATCCGGCGAACTTTTTGAACGCGCCGCAACAGAAAATGCCGACTTTGTATTTGTTCATCACGGCATCAGTTGGGGTAGCGAACCGCGTCGGCTGACCGGCATGATTGCCGCCAGACTGTCATTATTGTTCAATAACGGCATTGCACTTTATGCAGCGCATTTACCACTGGATGCCCACCCGGAAATCGGGCATAACGCCCTGCTCGCTGAAATGGCAGGACTTAGTAACCGGAGAATGTTTGGAGAGTACGACGGCGCTAAAATAGGAGTCGTTGGCGAAACGGCATCGCCGGTCACGATAGCACAATTGGCTGGAATTTATGAACATGAGCTGGATTGCGAATCAAAAATTTTAGGCAATATGGAAAATGAAGTACAGCGCATCGGAATTATTTCCGGCGGGGGTGGTTTAGACGGGCTCATGGCGGCGCTTGACGAAGGCGCGGAATGTTTTATCACCGGCGAAATTGACCATACTATGTTTCATGTCATAAAAGAGTCTGGAATCAATGTTATCGGACTCGGACATTATAACTCTGAAAAACCCGGCATCATTGCCGTCATGAATTTAATCAGGGACAGATTTGAGCTTGATTGCGAATTCGTAGATATTCCAACCGGAATGTAATATAGATAAAATAAATCAGGAAACAGAAAATGAAAATCTTTAAATTAGTTGTTCTCGCATTACTGCCGCTGGCTCTGCTCTGCGGGTGTTCTTCCACATCCAAATCAAACGGAAACGAAACCTACGAGCTGACACAACAGGAACAAAGCGATTTGATTGCGCTCGCCAGACATATTATTACTAGAAACGATAAATTTGCATCACAGGCTCAGAAATCAATTATTCTCACTACGCCACCGGAAGTAAAATCCTACCTGCCCTCACCGGGATTTGGAAAAGTTTCCATGACTTGGGAACTGGGCAGCAAGGCCATACGGGCGGTGGCCTCGGAAAGATTGCTGACCAGCGATATGAACTGGCGCATCTCCGTCATCAAAAAAGGCGAAGTAAAAACCGGCAAAGACGCAATATCCAAAGCCGGCGATTTGACAAAAGAAGATTTTGAAGAACTGAAAAAATTATAACCGTTTGCCTATGCGGAAAAAATTTCTGACAAAGTTTTATATCTCTAATGTAATAGTTAATTCCAGAAACTTGCCGGGCATTATGTTCACAGGACGGTATAACATTTCCAAGGTAGAAAAGGTCATTGACGGGCTGGACCAGAATAAATATTCATAAATATCATTCCCTGGATTTACCTTGAACTGAGAATCTTTGCTTTGAATGTTCAGTGATGATGCTTCGACGGTTTGCGGTTTACCGGCCGCTTTTAACAATTGATTCAGCAAGGTTTCCTGATACTGAACAATTTTTTCCGCTTCAGGCCTAAATACATTAACTTTGGATATATATGAGTCAGCAATTTCTGTTTTTCCAAAGAATAACTTTGGAGTTGTTCCTACGCTTTTATCCAATATTTGCGGGAACAACTTGACCCAAAAACCAACATCTACAGTTGCGGCCGCATTATTGATTAATTTATAACTTACTTGCAGGTTGTTTTGCTTGGCGAAAATAGTATAGGTTTTATTTATCTCAACATTTTTCAAAATGCCGGTTTCTATTATTTTATAAAAAGTTACAGCGATTTTCTCCTCGTCAGCCATGCCGGATTTATAGAGAAAAAGTCCATTAATATCCTTGGCATTTACATCTGCGGGGAACCAGATACTATCCTTAAAGAAGACAGCTTCTTTGTTGTCTTGCAAAACTATTTCCTTGTTTTCATTTTTCCACGAAGTAATTGTCGCCCCTTTTACCGGAGAAATAAGCAATTGCTGCTTGGAGTTTTTTAGCGAATATACAGGCAAAATATTGGTGGTTATAAGCTCCCCTTGGAGTGAGCCGTTCTTAATCTTTTTTACTTCGACAGCGTTAAAATCACCAGCATCGCCATTGATGATTTTCGATATTTGCTTTAATCGCTCGCGGAATTGCCTATTCAAGCCATGAACTTCAGCAAGCAGAATTTCAGCTAAAGAAGTATCATCTATTTCTTTTCCGTAATTTTTATTTTTGTCATAAGGCTCCAGCATAAGGAATTCAATGCTGTTTGACGGAACGCTTAAAACCAGTTTCTCCAACAGATTGGAAGAGAGAGCTTTTTTCCCGTCAAAACTATAAAAAGTCTTATTGTACGGATTATGCAGTACATATTCCCCTGTCGGCAGATCAGAAAATTTCATGGAGAAAATTGCCTTGTCCAACAAATCAAAATTCATCAACGCCAGTAAATACTGGTTTTTGTGTTTAAATGTCCGGACTTGCAGAAAATTCTTATAAACATCGGCATTGAACAGTTCCATAGGCGATTTTAGTTCTAAAAAGCCTTTCAATTTACTGCCGTCTAAAACATAGTCTTCGTAAAACGCAATCAAATCATTTGCTCTGGCCGCGCTTTGCCAGTAGCGCCCGTCATATCCCAGCGGAAACTGCCAGAAACTAACCCCCGCGGCTCCGCCAACAAAGGCCGCCAACATTTGAGTTTCGATTGCCTGCGGTTCCACAACCCAGGTGTTTACCTGAATCCCTTGCGCCAGATGAAAGTATGGCAGTCGTTTAGTTCCACTTTTTTTCGCCTGTTTGTCAAGCCAGTCAATAATTTGCTCTGTGCGTTCCAAAGCAATGTCATAAGCAGTATTGTGAATGCCAAACCTGGCTGATTCAACGCGACGATAACCCAGCTTATAAAGAGGATTATTAC
>JBAYVM010000369.1:0-3545 GCA_041674645.1 Victivallaceae bacterium
AATAGGCAGAGCAGTATTGACAATTCCAGTTTTTACCAGTAACGTTGACTACGACGAAGTGAGGACGGCAATGGAAACCGTTTCTGACAATGATGTCCAGAAATGGCTTAAGGAAAACATCGGAGAGAGTTTTTTTGCCAAGCGAAAACATGCTTTTAAGCTCAAAAACAAAAAACAAGGTGAAGAAAAATCAAACAAAACACGTCAAACTTAACACCCCACGCCGCAGTCCAAAGACGCTTCGCGTCAGAAGTTCCAGCGAAGCCGGTCAGGTTCAGACAAATTCATAAAAACGAGGCGCACCGGGAACTTTTTTGAGTTGAGTTCGCTCGTAATTTAGAAAGTTTAGTCGCATCTTCAAATCCCGGGAAAAAGATTTTCACGCAAGCGGGTCATGTGCTCAGAGGGTAGGCTCCTCGCCATCGGCCCCAAAATCAAATCACAATCTTTCCGGCAAGTTAATTTCTTTACAGCTCCTAAGCAACGCGTCGATTTTTATTCGGCGTTTCTGACTTTGGTTGTAATGGTAACCGGCTGGTCTTTTTTTACGACGATGTCCTGAGATGCTGGTTGATTCAGCCAGACTTTAACCGCGTTTTTCCCTTCAGCGGCCTGGGCGGAAACAACTTTCCCGGAAAGTTTCCAGCTTTTCGGTCTGCCTTTGTCATCCAGTTCTTCAAAGCCACCATTGTGAATGACGGCGCCTTCAACTTTTATGTCATCAAATTCGAACCATACAGGAGCGCTGCGAATGCTGCCTTCCGGTTTAAAATAGATGCCTTTAAGTTTGATTGTGACTATGCCGTCTTCTTCCGGAACGAAAGATATTTCCATTGTCTGCCACAAATGGTTTTGCAATGTATTTGAATGTGCGCAAAGATATTTGTTTTGCAGGTCGCCAGTCGCCCACTCAGCGCGGGCGCAACCTTTAGCCGGCGTGATGTTTACTTTGCCCGCGATGTCGATTCTTGCTTGACGAACGGAATCAGGGATTGCGGCTTCATGGCCTGGTTGAGATATTTTTTTGTCATCTTCGTCTGCGTAGCCGGAAGTTATAACTATTCCAGCAATGCAGATAATCAGAGCTGATATTTTTATCTTCACGTTTACAATCCCTGCGTATTTAATGTTATTTGTGAATTAAATTGTCAAAGCTTTACCGCGCACAGTTTTTGATTGGCGACTGCTTGAATTTGCAGTGTCTTGCGGGCAATTCCCAAAACTGAATCAGTATTCATTTCTGTTTCTTTGCCGTTGAGGTCGTCAATGAACTGCGCAAAATAGTCCGGCTGAATTTTTACGGTAGGCGCAATCCGGCTGATGCCTTTGTCGCCATTAAAGGTTACGGCGACGGAATCATCTTTCAGATTTGTCCGCAAAACGCCTTTAGTTCCCCAGAAAGTAAATTCCCAGTAATATGGAAGCGTAAAGCCGCAGCTGTCTGGAGCAAAATAAGACACATCGCCCAGCGCTCCGCAACCATTATCCATTGTTAGCATAAACTGACCGGCATCTTCGAAGGTTGGACACTCTTTGGCGAATGCATTCCAGGTGCGGGCGGAATTTACTCCGGTAAATTTTAATCCAGTTATCCATTCGATGGCGTCAATGCCGTGAATGGCGATATCGTTGATGGTTCCGCCGTGCTTGCCTTCTTCAAAATACCAGCCGGGACGCGTGCCCCACAGCAACGGATGTTGACCGCCAAAATTGACTGCGTGAATTTCTCCAAGACAGTTATGTTGGATGAAATTTCTTGCGGTAACGATATTGGGTGATTGGCGCAAATCAAGTTGGCAGCCGACTTTCAAACCGTTTGATTTCGCCAGCTGTTCAATCTGGTCGAGTTCAGCCAGCGAAGTGCACACCGGTTTGTCGGCAATAACATGTTTTCCGGCTTTTAACGCCCGGATTAAGATTGAACCGCGTTTGCCGTAATAATCGCCAGTGGCGACTACATCACAATCGACTTCGGCCAGCATTTTGTCAATATTGTCATGCGTGACTTTTACTTCCGGCCTGGTAGATTCCAGCGTCTGCCGGGTAGCGGCATCTTCTTCGCAGATTGCGACAATTTCACAACCGGCAGTTTCTTTCACTCTTGACAGCAAGCTGTAAATATGTCCGTGGCGTAAGCCGACGAAGGCAAATTTTAATGTCATCTGACTATTCCTCAAATTATTTATAATGTTAGTTCTGTAACTATAAAGCAAAAAACGGCAGGCTCAACCATTTTTTTGAATATTATGGTTAAAACCTGCCTGATTGATTGCAACTATGTTCAGTCAACTTTTACTGTTTGTCCAGTGCGTGCTGATTCATAAATTCGCAGATAAGCTGAATTGCCCGGCGTCCGTCACGGCCCGGCAGTTTGGGTTGCGTGTGACTTAAAATCGCTTCCGCCATGTCGGTTATCTGTCTGCGGTGCCCTTCGCAAGTGATTGCCATTGGATCGCCGGAACCGCCATGCATACCGTTACCGACAATGTCGTCCGCTCTGATGTGCGCGTCCTCCGGGCGTTCATCTGCAAACTGCCAGCGAATTATCTGATCATCTTCCAGTATGACACTGCCTTTTGAACCGCAAATCTCAATCCGGCGCGGGAACCCCGGAGCACAGGACGTACTGGCTTCAATCGTTCCGAATGAACCGTTCTTGAATTTAACCACGGCTGCGGCGTTGTCTTCAACTTCTATTCCGGTATGAGTCAGCGTTCCAGTGTAACCATGAACTTCCGCCGGGTCGCCGTTTAAATAAAGCAGAAGATCAATAATATGTATTGCCTGATTCATTAACGCGCCGCCGCCATCCAGTTCCCAGGTGCCGCGCCAGGAAGCGCTGTCATAGTAATCCTGGGAGCGGGCCCACGGCAGCTTGGCGCTGGCCATGACAATCCGGCCAAAACGACCGGAATCAATGGCATCTTTAATTAATAGAACTTTATCACTGAACCGTATCTGAAATACCGCCGATAAAATTACATGATTATCTTCACAGGCCTCAATAATGGCGTCAGCTTTTTCCAAAGTCACATCCAGCGGCTTTTCGCAGAGAACATGTTTGCCGGCGCGCGCTGCCGGAATGGCTACCAGGCCGTGTATGCCGGTCGGGGTTGCAATTGTTACGGCTTCAATATCCTCGCTACCAAGAAAATCTTCAAAACTGTCCATCGCCCGTACATTGTACTTGTCAGCAAAAGCTTGAGCACGTTCAGTCACTTTGTCATATACTGCCACCAGTTCAGCATTGTTTGTGGCTTTTAAGGCTTCCGCGTGCATTGCCGCAATCGCCCCGGTACCAATAATTCCGAATTTAACTCTGGATGCCACTGCAACCTCCTTGAAATATAAATATGTGTATTAAACTTTTAAAAAATCATGCCAACCCGATTAAAATACATGGTGATTTGCAATAAATTAACTGGGGTTGTGAATAAAAGATTGAGCGGCGGGTTTTATTAGATTGGAAATTAGCTTTAAAAACGGTTGTTGACAGGATAGAGTTTTTCATAAGTCTGCAACTGGCAGGTCATGGTCAGGCTTGA
>JBAYVM010000370.1:0-3531 GCA_041674645.1 Victivallaceae bacterium
TAATGACATTTTCCATCTATGCCTAATCCACGTAATATACAACCAGGAGTTGAATTTGCATCCTGAAGTTTATACAAACCAGAAATCAGTTTGCTGATTTCTATTTTTTGTTCTGTTGTTTTATTTCGTTCATATCGTTTTATCAATCCAAGTATATATATGCCATTGAAGAAAGCACCATTTTCAATGGGCGTCCACCAAGCCAGGGCATTAGGTTTATTAGCCTCGCATTCCTCAGAAGTAGGCAATATTACTTCTCCGTTTAATCCGGCATAATCATAAAGAATATAATCATCCCCCATGAAGCGGTTCCAGAGATTATGGTGTACAGTTGTTTCTACTATTTTAAGTTTTGCAATTATATTTTTGTCTAAAAACATATTCATCCCTTTGAATCTAGCTCTTATTTGAAATTTAAGCTATTGATTATAAGTACATTTGCGACGACCCTAAGACCCTTGAGTTGCATAGATAATATTATGTGTATTGAAATATATCGAATCATAGGCTATTCCTTTTTTAAATGAAGTTCAATCACCGGAACAAGTGTATTTGGACGAGCCACCGGTAGCTTTAAAAGGCAATTACTGCGGGGGATTTTAGCACCATTAATATTGTGCGGATTATGTTCCGAAAGTTGAATTTCAGTGCCATCGCAGAGAAGCTGAGCAAAGTCAATTTTAGTGCCAAGATTTTCAAGAAAAATTCGGCGGTCTGGCCAATTTAAAAAATGCAGATATAAACTTTTTGCATCGGGATTCCAAGTATATCTAACACCTTCCGGTTCGGGAAAATTTTCCGGAGCCATTGTGCACTTATGAATTGACCTGGAGTGCCATCGCATCCATTCGGCTATGTCTGTCAAAATTTTTACGGTTTGATTATCCAAGCATCCTCGAGAAGTCGGACCAACGTTAAGCAGCATATTCCCTCCGCGTGATACATGTTTGATTAACATTTCAATAACTTCCTGAGGACTCTTATGAACTTGTTGATCATGGGAAAAGCCCCAGTTGCCAGCAGAAAAAACCTGACAGCCTTCCCACGATAACACTTTACTCGACTCTGTACAGAAATGCTTATCAGGAATGCTTTGTTCGGGAGATTCAAAATCACTAAATCCCGGTAAACGATTAATCAAAATATCGGGCTGAAGTTTCCTGATTCTGGCAGCAAGCTTGCCGGAATCCCAATATTTTTCTGTTTCAGGATAAGCACCATCAAACCAGAGCAAGTCAATTTTCCCGTAAAGCGTCAACAACTCTTCAATTTGATTATGTAAGAATTGCGTATAAAGCTCAGGTAATCGCTCGATTGGTTGTTTTAGCAATGCCTCTTTATTGTCGCCACTCAACGGATGTCGAGCATCAATTACATAATTAGGCTGATGCCAGTCAGGGAGCGAATAATAGATTCCGACCTTCAATCCTTCAGCACGAAAAGCATCAATAATTTCACGTAGCAGGTCTCGACCGCATTGAGGCGCATTAACAGCATTATAGTCGGTGAATTTAGTATCCCACAAGCAAAACCCGTCGTGATGCTTGGCGGTGATGACGAAGTAGCGCATTCCTGTGGCTTTAGCAAGCGAAGCCCATTCTTTTGGATTAAACAAATCAGGATTAAAATATGTCACATACTTTTCATAGTCTTGTTCTGAAATTTTCTCGCTGGATTTCACCCATTCTCCTCTGCCGGGAAGCGCATAGACTCCCCAATGAATAAACATTCCAAAGCGAGCAGCATCAAACCAATGATCTTTAGATTTCGTCATTTTTTGATACCCGTAATAATAAATTTAGGTGTAAATTGTACCCCTTGCCCCTCATTTAGGCAATAGATTATTTTGAAGCCGCCTTTATGTTTATCTGCAATGACGGTTTTTGGTAAGTATCCGACGATATAAACTTTGTCCTTTGGAGCAAGTGTAAAACTAAGACCTAACTGGAAATATTTTCGATGTTTAATATTGCCCGCTTTGTCTTTCTTGTTGGTTTCTATCTTATAAATAGCATCTTCCTCGGAGCTTGATTTTAGTGTTTTTATTATACCATCATTGCTTTTGGTAAATACAAAAAATTGAGCGTCATCAGATAAAACGGCTAAATTACCTTCCAATTCCATTGAAATGCTATAGTCAAATGGATTTGTTAAAGCAAACCCCATACCCTTTCCGCACATTGTAGATGTTGCGTAACCATACACTCCAATATTCGCTGGCAAAACTGGCTTTCCCTCGTTTATTTCGGCGGTCCAAAAAGGTCTATTCCAAGCAAGAGCCTCTTTCGAGGAATATTTCATCGGAAGCAATTGAAAATTTTCCGGTTTATCCCCGGATGTTATATACCAATAGCTCCACAGATCCTTGATTTTTTCGCCTTTTAAATAGCCATCGACCAAATTACTACCATCAGTCAATTCTTTAGCTTTCCAGGCTTTATCACTGCTTTTGGTTATTCCTTCAAATTCTTTCCAGACACCAGCATTAACTGCATAAGCAGAATAACAAGCTAGTACAAAAATTAACATCTTTTTCATAATTCTTTTTCCTTCTTTTATTTTCGTTTTACTAATAACAATCGACAACGACGCTTATTTAAGCTTATCTTAAACGAGGAATCTTTTGAATCAATTTCCCCAATTGTTTCTCCAGTTTCAACATCAGTAATTTGTGCAGTGTTTTTCACTGGATAAGTAACTGTAACTGTAACTGGAGTCAAATCACGATATTCTGATACAGCTATAATCGCTTGGTCTTCATGTTCGACGCCTTTTACTAATATCTTAGGTTGATTATACAGGAATTCTTTTCCTCCACGAATCGTTGTTTTGTCAATGACACCTAATGGCTGATTACAGCTTAAACTGGTAATTAATTTACCGTTTATAGCAATATCTTCGACTTTATTAACGATTTTAATTCCCTCCGTCCAATATTTCCATGCTCGGAGATTCATTGCAGGCATATTGTAAACAGCTATTCCTTTCATGCCCAATGCCGCAGATTCCATGATTTTATATTTGAATTCTTCTGTTAAAATCGGTGCATCATCATAGTAATAGTTGTTTTTCACCCTATTCAAATCCAAGCGTTCCGGGCTTGGACATCCGAAAAAGCGAGTTTTTGACTCTGGGAAAAACTTGTGTATCAATTGAAAACGATGCATCACTTCTCGCACATACCGATCCGTACTACTGTAGGCATCCAATTCAAAAAAATCAAACGCTTGCATGACCTCCGGCCCGCGCATGGTTTGATCTATATGTTCTAAGGTCGTTGGAACAGCAAGTGCCCATTCAGAAATATTAACGCCTTTCCATGGAACTGTTTGCCCGACTGAATCTTTTAGTTGTCTTTTAAACTCAAGAAAGAAATCAGCAAATATATAATCTTTGAAATTCACCCAAGCTTTGTGATATTCAGGATATTTTTCTGGTTTTTTCTCAAACTCTTTTGGATTTATATATTTTTTGTTAGAATATTTCTCTTTAAAGTAAATCTCGAATCTACGCAAAGTCTCTGGATTAAAA
>JBAYVM010000371.1:0-3530 GCA_041674645.1 Victivallaceae bacterium
GGCGACACTGCGGAAACCAGAATATGGTCCACATTGACGAAGCGTACTGTCAGCATCGAATCCGCGACCTGGGTTTCGGATTTCTCCGGAAAAAGCGCTACCTGACTGCCAGGGTAAACCTGATTGAGGGTGTTGACCGTGGATGAAACTGCTCCGGCGCTCTGGTTGGTATTAGCCAAGGCTGAACCGCTTACTCGAAATTTGATGCTGGTCCAGGGCGCAATCACGATATCGTCCTGATCCATGCCGACCATATTCGCTCCTTTTGAACCCAGGACTCCGATGACTTTGAAAGCAACATTTTTGATGCGCAATTCCTTGCCAACAGGATTTTCTCCCTGAAAAAGTTCGCGGGCAATAGTTTGTCCGACCAAACAGACCCGGTTGGCATTAAGCACGTCGCGGTCAGTAAAACAATCTCCGTCAACCACTTCCCATAACTGAACGTCCAGCAGTGACGGCGTCGAGCCTTGAACCGATTGCGGAACCCAATTGCGACCGCTGTAAACCAGTTGAGTCCTGGAACGAACCATCGGCGCACCACAACGGACTGCCGGACAGTCCCCGACAATGGCTTCATAATCGCCCGGAGTCAGCGTCATGGTGCTGCCGGCGCCGAAACTTACGCCGCCGGAGGAAGCTGTTCCAGGCAGAACCAGCAGGTTATTCGCTCCCATGCTGGTAATAGATTTTTGAATAGCGGCGGACGACCCCTGCCCGATTTCCATCATGGCAATGACCGCCCCAATGCCGATAACGATCCCCAGCGTGGTCAGCAATGCCCGCATCGGGTTGCGTAGTAATGCCCGCAGTGCGGTATGAAGCGTGCCTTGCAGTTTCATGCTTTACCTCCAGCCGGTTCAGGCGAGACGGTATGGCTGTATGCCCCGTCCACAATCAGACCGTCATGAATATGAATGGTGCGTCTGGCATAATTCGCGACGGTGACATCGTGGGTGACCAGAATGATAGTAATGCCATCATCATCATTTAGTTGTTTGAACATCCGGAGGACTTCTTCGCTGGTCTTCGAATCGAGGTTGCCGGTAGGTTCGTCGGCGAAGAGCACCGGCGGGTTGTTAATCAGCGCCCTGGCAATTGCCACCCGTTGCTGCTGGCCGCCGGAAAGCTGGGATGGATGATGATGGCTGCGGTCTTCCAGCCCAACGCGGGAAAGCATTGCCATGCCGCGTTCATGTCGTTCTTTGGGTGTCAGAAAGTCGGCAGTATAGGCCAGCGGCATGGTGACATTTTCCAGAGCGCTGGTCCGCGCAAGCAGGTTGAAACTTTGGAATACGAAACCGATTTTCTGATTGCGGACCATTGCCCGCTGGTCATTGGAATAACGGGAAATTTCCTGTCCGTCCAGCCAGTACTCGCCGGAACTGGGACGGTCCAGGCAACCGAGAATGTTCATCAGCGTGCTCTTGCCCGAGCCGGAAGCTCCCATCAGGGCAACGAGTTCGCCACTGGCGACCGCCATTGATACGCCTTTCAGCACCGGCACGTCAATTTCGCCCAGGTGGTATGTTTTTCTGATATCGTTGAGTTTGATAAGGTTCATCTTTTTCTTCTGTTGCCTATCTGTGGGGTGAACGGATTGGTGGTGGCTGTTTTGCCTTTTTCCGTGATGCGTTGTCCAACAATTACTTCCATATCGTCTTTTAACTCATCGCCGCTGATTTCCGTGGTTGAGCCATTGGTGATGCCAACATTAACTTTAAGCGGCTTTATCTGGTCGCCATATGTCACCCAAACCAGACCTGGTTTCTGTTCTTTTGTTTTATCTCCGCGCTTTTTCCGGCCTTTGCCTTTTTCTTTGCTTTTGTCCGGTGTTTCATCGCCTGTGACGGACATTCCCTGAAAACGGAGCGGCACTTGTTCCGGTTTTGGCGCCCAACTCAATGCAGCATTTGGAGCTTGCAATACGTCATTGCGTCTGGCCAGTTCAAACTGAACGCTGGCGGTAAGATACGGCAACAGCCGGCTGTTGGAATTATCGGTAATAACTTCGACCGTGAAAGTTACGACGTTTTGTGTCATTGAGGCATTCAGGCGGATTTTGCCGACCTCCCCTTTGAACACTTCGCCGGGGAATGCGTCAACCGTGAAAGTTACCGGCTGTCCAGGGTGAATTTTGCCAATATCCGCCTCGTTTACCGCAACCCATACCTGCATGCGTTTGAGGTCTTTGGCAATCAGAAAAAGGCTTGGTGCATTGAGGCTGGCGACCACAGTCTGGCCAATATTAACCCGACGGTCAATGACAATGCCGTTAACTGGGGCTTTAATGGTGCAGTAACTCAGATTACGCCGTGCTTTCTGCAACTTGGCCTCCGATGAAGCTTCCGTCGCCTTTGCCTGCATGATGGCGGATTCTCCGACGGCCTTACTGGCAATGGCGCCGTCTAACGCCGACTTATAAGAGTCGTAAGCTGATTCGGCAAGCGCCGAAGGCCACAATTTTTTGGCTCGTGTCCAGTCACGCTGCGCAAGGTCCAGCTTGGCAATAATCTGTTTCAGGTCGGCTTCCGCTCGTTGAGTCGAAGCCTGAGCCAGCCGAACCTGAGCTTCCGCTTCAAGCAATTCCGCCGCATACATTACGTCATCAATCCGTGCCAGCACCATGCCTTCTTCAACTTCCGAGCCGTAATCTGTGGAGTTCCCTTTTTTGTCCTTGCCAAAACTCAAAATCTGTCCGGCAATCTGAGCCCCGACATTAATTACCTCTTCCGGTTCAATCGTGCCTGTGGCATTTATTCCCGCTACCAGGTCGCCGCGCAACACTTTCGCCGTCCGGTAAGATACGCCGTTGCCGGATAAACCGCTACGATAATACCATATTCCACCAGTAATTCCTCCGCTCAGCACAAGCGCCGAAATTGTGACAATCAACCATCGTTTCATAAAATACCTCAATAAAATTTATATCAATATTTACCGGCAGACTGACTTTGACTAAAATATTCAGTTTTAATGTTTAGTAAGTCCTGATAAATTACTGCTTATGTGTAACATTGCCATGTCCAATCTGCCGTCAGCCATCTAATTTCACAAATATCTTTGTGCAGTTCATCCGGTCATTGGCTGCGGACAAGTAAAACTGCGTCTGCATGAAAATAAAAAAACGGTTCAGTAGCGTCGCACTCCAAACAGATGCTGCGCAGCAAAAGTCCAGTTTACACCTTCTTCATCTTCATTTCATGCCTATCATGGTGAAACATCATGGCAAAAGACTTCCCGCGCTACGCTTAATCGTGCCTTGTGGGCGTACTTAATTTTCCCGCAGCCGTGGGACTGCTCCTCGACTGCGTCGATTCCTAAGCTCACTGGCTCGCGCTGCGAGCCTATTTCGTGGCTAAATCGCCTCTTTGTATTTACATATCGAAATATCTTGGTTTTAGCTGTTGAAATATCATGGTGCGGAAGTATTTTCTAACGACTTGCATAACTATAAAAATTTTAAATTGGCGTGTGATGATAAAACCGGCGGAACATATCAGGATACCACAAGACCTTGAAGTCGAAAC
>JBAYVM010000372.1:0-3526 GCA_041674645.1 Victivallaceae bacterium
AACAGCAAAAACTTATTTGTCATTCAATCACCGGCTATAGCGGCGGCGGCAAAAAACTGATAGAGATTTATGAAACGCCGGAAAATCTGGATAAAATTAAGAGTCAAAGACCTTATGCTTTAAATCTTGACCACAAACATCTGCCTGAAATGAAATATATTTTAGGCCTTGAATATCCGCCACTGTTCACGCCGAGTGTCGGAAATTTTTATCAAGGCATGCTGGTCATGTCATATTTGATTAAAAGTGAACTGCGTGAGTCTACCTCAAGAAAAGATATTTTAAAACTGTATCAGGAATACTACAAAAATGAAAAATTTGTAAAAATCATTGAAGACAATGTCGAATATCTTGATGATGGTTCTTTAGACGCAATGACATGCAACAATACCAACAGGATTGAAATATCCGTCTACGAAAATGAATATTATCTTGTAATAATATCCCGTTTGGATAATCTGGGCAAAGGCGCTTCCGGCGCTGCGGTTCAAAATATGAATATTATGCTCGGGCTGGATGAAAATACCGGTTTAAACGCATAGGCATGACCAAGCTATGCAAACGGCTCGCTCGCGCCGGCAATACTATGGCTCGCCGTAAATACTGAGCCGTTACCAGCAAAGACCTTTTTTAGAGAAAAATCAATGAAGTTGCTTGACAGGACGGCGATGTCAATGCAAGGTAAAGACTTTCGTTGTAAAAATAACTCCTGGATTGTTGCTTATGCCACATTTCAGATTAAATGGATATGTTAATTTAGGAACTGCTAATGGCTGAAAAACTGGTAATAGTGGAATCTCCGACCAAAGCACGGACAATCAGTAAAATGTTGGGCGGCGGATATACAATAATGGCATCAATGGGGCATGTCAGAGATTTGCCGGAACATGCTTTTGGAGTGGATATTAAACAAAAGTTCAATCCGCTTTACACTGAAAACCCGCGCAGCAAAAAAATACTTAAAGAATTGCGTGCAGCAGCAAAAAATGCCGATGCGGTTTTTCTGGCGCCTGACCCTGACCGTGAAGGGGAAGCCATTGCCTGGCATCTCTCTGAATTGCTGAAAAGCAGTTACAAAGGTGAATTTAAACGAGTTACTTTTCATGAAATCACCAAAAGCGCCATCAATAAAGCCTTTGAGCATACCTCTCAGGTTGACATGGATTTGGTTGATGCGCAACAAGCCAGACGGGTGCTGGACCGGATTGTCGGTTATATGGTCAGTCCGCTTCTGTGGTCGCAGATTGCCAAAGGAATCAGCGCCGGAAGAGTGCAGTCAGTCGCGTTGCGGCTGATTGTAGAACGTGAACGTGAAATCCTGGGTTTCAAACCGGAAGAATACTGGAATTTTTCTGTTATTCTGAAAACTGATACCGGTGACTCTTTTGAAGCTAATCTGTTCAAAATAAACCGGGAAGCATTCAAAATTTCCAACGAAACAGACGCTATCGCCGCGCTGAACGCAATTCGTGACGGAAAAGGATTTGAAGTCGCCGCAATTAACTATAATGAACGGAAACGCAACGCCCCGCCGCCGTTCACCACCAGCACACTGCAACAGGCTGCCAACAATACCCTGGGATTTTCCGCCACAAACTCAATGCGCATCGCCCAGCAGCTTTATGAAGGACTTGGACTTGGCTCCAAAGGTCAGGTGGGTTTGATTACATATATGCGAACAGATTCCGTAAACGTTTCGCGGGAAGCGCAGGAACACTGCCGGAGTTTTATCGGCACGAATTACGGCCAGGAATACGTTCCGGCTAAACCTAATTTTTTCAAAAGCAAAAGTGGCGCTCAGGAAGCGCATGAAGCGATACGTCCAACTGATGTCAATCTGACTCCTGAATCAGTTGAACAATATTTGGACAAAAATCAGTTCCGGTTGTACACGCTAATCTGGCGCAGATTTGTCGCGAGTCAGATGTCACAGAATATTCAACGTCAGACTGCGGTCGATATTGACAATTGCGGCGCGGACGGAAAAAAATACACTTTCCGGGCCAATGCTATGATTACGATTTTTCCTGGTTTTGTGAAAGTGTATGATGATGTAAAGAAAAAAGAATCCGGAGATGTCGCAGAAGTACTGGGGCGTTTGAAAGAAAAACAGACGTGTGAATTGGCGGAAGCGCTGAAAGAACAGAAATTTACTGAACCGCCGCCGCGTTTTAACGAAGCCTCATTGATTAAAGAACTGGAAGCTAACGGCATCGGGCGGCCTTCAACTTATGCCACCATTCTTCGGACGATTCAGGCAAGAGAATATGTTTCTAAAGATAAAGGCAAACTAATCCCGTCTGAACTGGGATTTAAAGTTAATGATTTTCTGGTCGGCATCCTGCCTGACCTGTTTCAGGTTGATTTCACCTCAAAAATGGAAGCAAAACTGGACGACATTGAAGCCGGCGATTTGCAGTGGACCGCCATGATGGAAGAGTTCTACTCCAAATTCGCGCACTGGCTCAAACAGGCGAAAGAAGTTGGCGCTCCGGAAACCGGCAATGCCACGGATTTACTGGCGTTGCTGGACCAGGTAAAATGGGAACCGGGCGAAAAACGCGGACGAAAAGTTTACGATGACAATAAATTTTTTACCTCCATTAAAGAGAAATTTACTGAAGACAAAAAGATTTCCGCTAAACAATGGCAGGCATTACTCAAACTGGCCGCAAAATATAAATCTCAGCTCCCGGAACTGAAAACGGCAGCAGAAAATTCAGGTTTTGCCGAAGAAATGAAGCACGCCGCCGCCAGTTATGAAAAGGCGGAAGAAGATAAATTGAATAATACGCCGTCCGAAGATGACGTGAGCAAATATAAGACAATATTCAGCGCGTTTAACCAGGTGAAATGGGAACCGGCGCAAAAATCAAAAGGCCGTTCTTACGACGACGAAAAGTTTTTCAAATCATTGGAAAAACAAGCGTTTTCCGGAAAAATGCTCTCGGACAAACAACTGGCTGTAATGAAACGTTTTGCCGCCAAATACAAAGAGTCTATTCCTGATTTTGAACAGCTTTGCGGCTTGCTAGACATTGATCAGTCAGCAGATGGCGGAGTCGCCGTGCAAGCCAGTGAAGAAGTGCTTGCGCTGATGGAGACGCTGAATAAAGTTACCACCTGGGCGGAGCCGGTAGGCAAAGGCAAACGCACTTACGATGACAAAGCGTTCTTTGAATCTTTGTCGAAACAAGTACAGCAAGGCAGAACTTTGAGTCCGAAACAGCTTTTCGCGCTCAAAAAACTTGCCGGGAAATATACGCCCAAAGACGAAGAATAGCCCAGCTATTCGCTCGCGTAAACCTCTGCCAACAGGTTCAGGTGGTCGGAACGGATTTTGCGTTTGAGTGTCTATCCACTCCGTTCCTCTTTCCCGCTGGAGTCAGACAATCATTTTGATATTTATTGCTTTGTGTTTTTGTCGCCGGTCTCAATTTCCCGATAGCGGCGTGGACTGGTTTTCATTATCTTTCTGAATTGTTTGCTAAAAAAATTGCTGTCTTTGAAGCCGCAGTCCGTAGCA
>JBAYVM010000373.1:0-3526 GCA_041674645.1 Victivallaceae bacterium
ATAAAGCGCGCATGGCACAAGTCCAGCAGAATTTCCACCTGTTCTTTGGAATATGCCATCTCCGGATGGGCGATTGCCGGATGTGAGTCGTAATGAATTTTGTCTTCGTATTCCAACATGATGCTGTTGATTTTCAGCCGGGATATTTTTCTGATTAACTCTAATAAATATTCAAATTTAGGGGTCATACCTTTCAAATCAACATGCAGACAACGCAGTTCCAGCGACGGCCAGTCAACAATCGTTCCGCATTGAATTGAAGCGTCTTCCGCCAGCTGACACAGCGTCTGCCAGCCGTTAAAGAAACCAGCGCCGGTATTGGCTGCCAGTTCAATATAGTCAGCAGTAATGCGCAGAACATAAGCGTCCTGCCGGTCTGGCAGCGAATCAAACACTGATTCTCCGGTTGCAGCATCAGACGCGCCAAGACACGCATAAAATCCGCCGTTCCGTTCCTGCGTTTCCCAAATCGTCTGCCGTCCGGTAAACAATGCAAAATCGCTTTTAATTTCCGCTAAAGTTTCCACGGAAAAATCTCCGGCAATTACACCAGCTCGCGCTTCCGCCGGAACAAAATACCGGTGCTCTGTATTCAATGACGGTTCAAATTCTCTAATCTCCGGTAACACTTTCATTATACTCGCCAATCTGCCTTTCGTTTTTCTGTCCGCACTGCGGAATAAAAAATGGTTCTACTTAATTCGCGTCAACCAATGACGGAATCTTTATCATTTTGTAGATTTGAGAAGTCAGGCCGACCTGAAAATCAGCCTGATATTTCGCATTTTATTTTACCGCATCCTGCAATTTCAGAATCAGGTCAATCGCTTTGTTCCGCACTTCAACAGCGGAATTCGGATTGTGCGCCTGGGTGACCGCTACTTTATAGACTTCGTCACGCAGCAAAATTTTTGCCTGCTTTACCAGTTCCGGCGAAAGATTTCTGGCGGTTGCGGCTTCCGCCAGTTCCGCCAACTTTTGCAGATATTTTACGTCGGTATTGCCGATGCGCAAACATTCGTAACGGATGGATGGAATGCATTCGTCGAATGAACGGTAGGCCACGCCGCCGAACGGATCGGTTTTCCAGCTCAATTTGCCGTAATAGCCGCCGGGTCCGGCAATGAATGTGAACAGGCCGATTGCGTCAACCTTATGCAGATAACCAATCCAGGCATGGCGGCGGTAGTAGCGGTAAAGTGGTTCTCTCAAATTAGTTGAGCAATAATAGAACCAGATTTTTTTATCCTGGGCTTTGAGTTTTTCATAGAATTTAACATATTCGTGATCGTCAAAATAACTTCCCCACATACACCATATATCAATATACGGCAGCAGTTTTTCCAGTGACGCAATACTGTGTCGGGTCGCGCCGAAAGTCACTTGGGTTTGAGCTCCGGGACATGCGGCTTTAGCCAGTTTGCTGATATTAAACATTTTCTCAAAATGATCCAGATGCGGTTCATCCCATAGTTCCAGTACGTAATCACGCTGGCTGGCGCCGCAACGTTTCATAATGGAGTCAACGCCTTTCACCCAGTTCTGCCAGGCATTGCGCCATTCAGCAGAATCATATTTAAACTGTTTGCCGTGCACCCGGGCAAAAACATCGTAAGAACTGAAGCCAACGAGAAAACGCGGACCTTTGGTGACTCCGTATTTCCGGCTCCATTCCAGATGATTTTTTATTATGTTTTCAATTTTCGGAAGATTATTGTCGAGAACATTACCTTGCGCGTCAAAGTTGAAGTTGAACAGCCATGGGGAAAGTTGAAACGTGCGGTCTCCATGTTCTGTCATGGACTTGAAAAACTTTTCATTCACCGCATCGCGCATCAACCACAACGGCATAACGGGTTCTTTGCTTAATTCAATCGGCAGCACATTCAATTCCAACGGAATATCCTGCATCGGGCCTTCATATTTCCAGCCACCCTTATTAGCAAACTTGCCGGGTTCGCTTAACGGAATAATTCTGACCATGCCTTTGTAAGCGCCGGGCTTGACGTTGTTGCAGTCAAACGTAACCCAGACTAATCCGGATTCGCGCGGCAGAACGGTAATCGTGTAAGCCTGATTCATCAACGGCAGCGGATCCAGCAACAAACCATGTTCCGGCGCATCACTGTCTTTAACTCTTACAGCTTCCCGCAGAGTAATTTTGTCTGGAGAAAATCCTTCCAGACCGGGGATTTCAATTCCGTTATCCATTCCACTGTAAATAATTACGCGATATGCCGCCGGTAGATTAGTCATATTGGCAACCGCCAGCGGAAGCGGTTTAAATTCGTTAACTGCCGCCGTCAGTTTAATTTTGTCCTGCGGTTGAAAAACTTCATCCGGCGTGAACGGAATCGCGAAATTTGCGGTCGGAGGAACGACTGCAACTGCGAATGGTAAATTCTTAACTTGCAGGAATCTGGCACGGCTTTTCAAGCTCTCAATCATACCGGATAATTTCCCAAATTCCGTCGGTGAGACTTCAGAACCAACTTTTTTTGCTATCTCCGTAAGTTGTTTTTCAAAACTGCTTTTTTCCGGTGAAGACGGCAACGCTCCCAATTTATCTTTCAGTTCTTTGACCGATTTCTCCAAATTAATTTTGCAGGATTCAAGCACCAGTACGCCGTAATGTTCCTTGTCGTGAAAATTGCCTCTGACCGGAGACCAGCAGGAAAGTTCCTTCTCCGGCACGCGTTCCCGGCAAACATTGAAACCAATAATTTCGCCGGCTTGCGGCGCAGAAGTCCAACCCAGCAGTTTGAATGGAATTTTTACTTCCGCCGTCCAACTGTCCGGACTTTTGGCAACTTTCGCGTCCCATTCGCCATAACGTTCAACCTGAGCAGAACCCAACCCCATCCAGCGTCCGCCGCCCGCGCTTACCACAAGTTGCGTCAACACCCGGTCGTCAACCACCGGCGCAAAAAATATTTCCACCACATCATCTTGCCAAATATTTTTCCCTGTACCATCAACCGCGGCTTTCAGTTTGTCCATTTGCGGTTCGTTGCATTTGATTCCAAGATAAAGATTGTCTTTGTCGCTCAACGCCTTAACTGTGGTTGCCGCTTTGACCGGAGATCCAATTTTGAAGTCAACGAAACCGGTCACTGCCTGAGCGTTATTCCAAACGGAATCGTCGAGTTTGCCGTCAAGCTCAGGGGCGCTTTCCGTCCGCGCGGTTACGGCGGTTTTTTTCTCAATAATTTTGACTTGCGGAGCGACAGCGCCCGGACTGGCGGCAACTGACTTTTCTTCAATTTCCACTTTGTCAATCAGCAGATATTCGCCAGGGCTGTCCGGTAGACTTCTGTCCGCTTCGCTGCCCCAGATGGAAACATACAGCGCCACCCGCTTGGCATCTGGACCGGTCTTGAACGTTCCTTTATAGCAAACCCAGTCCGGTTGTACTTTTATCTCTCCAACATTTGATTTGAGATGTTTCATATCTTTGTAATAATTGCTTCCAACCCACTCTTTGCCGCCAATAAATGCCCGCTTTACTGTTCCTTTCAGTTCAACA
>JBAYVM010000374.1:0-3508 GCA_041674645.1 Victivallaceae bacterium
AGATTATTTCAAAAGACAATACCATCACAGTGTTGAAGAACGGAAGATCAGCAATTTACAAAACGCAAAAATAGACCACGACTAGCTTCATTAGCTTCACATCTCTCATAAAAATGAATATTTTTCACCATGAGGAAAATATTTTTCGCGGTTAAACAAATTAAGAAGTTTCGACGGAGCGAAACCCTCCAGTCCGTACTTCATTTTCGTGTTGTTCGTGGCTTTCGTGGTTAAAAAATCCCCATCTTCATTTCCTTGTCCTGGTGAATACAAAAAACTCTTCCACACTCAGTGTTCTTTGTGAACTCTGTGTTAAAATCTTAATTCTTCATTGCGTTTTTGCGCGGAATTTCTTCCATTTGGAGAATACGAAGACGATGCCGCTTCCGGCCATGATGGTCATTAACGGCAACGCCGGAAGATGATAACGCGGAACGGTAATCGGTCCGGGCATGAAGAGGAAATATTCCACAAACGCCAGAAAAACGAAAAACATAAAGAATTTTCTTTTCCACAGCCAGACTCCGAGTTGCAACGCGCATCCGGCGTAAGTTATTCCAGCGATTGCCACTGCCGGAATCACCAGCAGCAACAGCCACATTTGACCTTGAAAATAATGTTTTACGGCGGCAATCACGCCGTGTTGCTGCATTACGTCCAAAGTTCCGCGGTCACTTTTGGTGTAACCGAGAATTTCAAAAAAAGTCGGCGCGTCCGGCAACAGAATAACCGGTTTGAAGTGGAGTGAAAAATAGATAAAAGGGTGTTTAATAATCAATGCTTTGAGTTTTTTCAGGCGATAGTCAACCTGGCTTTTATTGTCGGGATATTTGACCTTGTCCTTAAGTTCTTCGTCAAGTTCCTTCAGAATGAGCTGCTTTTCCACTTCATAGGGTTTGCCGGTGATTTTTGACATCAGCATTGCGCCGTTCTGATGATACATCGCTCCGGTATTGACATCAATGCAATATCCCGCGCCGAGCGTGCTATTGCGGTACATCCACGGCAACAGTATTCCGTAAAAAACTAACAATGACAGTCCTGCCGCCAATGCTTTTTTCTTGAAATTAATTCCGGGCGTAATACAGATGAGGAACAGCGCGGGCAAAATCCAGACCAGACCAATTGGCCGCACCAGCGTTCCGGCGGCGGCCAACGCCAACGCCACTGTGCAGAATAAAACTTTCTGTCGGCGGTAAAATAAAACCCAGAAATAGAGTTGCCAGGCGACGAGAAAAGTGTAGAGCGAGTCAGTCAGATACATCGGGCTGTTGGCAATCGCAGTAATATTCAACGCGAACAATCCGGCGGCGATTAAGCCGACGCGAATTCCGCCCAGCAGTCTTCCAGCCAGAAAAACCGGCAGACAGGTCAACGCGCCGATGGCGCACAAAATCACCACCGGAACCGCATAAACTATGCCGAAACATTTAAAGCACAATGCCAGGAAAAAAGGGAATCCCGGAGCCCGGCCAACGCTCGGCGCGGTCGAACCGATGCCGGAATTGTAAGCATTATCATAAGTCAGCGACAAGGCTGGTTGCAAATAAGATTCCGTGTCAAGCCGAAAAAAAGTGGCTGGAACATTACTCAGCCCCGGCCAGGCGGCCAGTAACCTCAAAACAAACGCGATGACGCAAATCAGAATAACAGCAGTAAACAGTTTTCTTTTTTCTATCAGATTCATGATATTCTATAACTTTTCCGTGCAGGTCAATAATATTTCAGTGATTTCCTAAAAAATATTCAAGCACTATACAGCTTGAGCAGAAAAAAACAATCAGATTATTTCTGCTTGATGGCGTTTTGCGCCAGTACCCGGGTTAGTCGCGGCGGGATTTATTTCTGACGGAAAGATAGAACGCGATACCGGCGATGCCCAGGATATAACCGATACCGCCGATAATATCGCTCACCCGGCGTTGATGTTCAGCTTCGTCGAGCTGTTTTTTCAGTTGAAACATTTCCCGTCCGAGTTCTTCGCGAACAATATTTCTCAAGGCTTCGGAGCTGATATTGGCGGCAACAGGTTCACCGGCCGGAGCGTTGGCGGATTCTTTGATGGCTGTTTCATTGAGAATATATTCCGCTTTATGCCCGTCGCCGCTGTTGATTTCGAACCGGAAAAAGCCAGCGGCAGGTTGTTTAAGCACAAATGTGCCGTCGGCATCGGTTTTCATCTGCGTCAAAAGTTTATTATTTGCGTCAAAGACTTTGACTTCAACATTTTCCGCTTTGCTACCGCCGCTGAAATAACCGCAACCTTTGATTGCATCGCCTTCCCTGGCGGCGAAAATCCGAATTGAATGAGCTTGCGCCGCCAGCGATATTCCGGTCATAATTAGGATTATCAGTTTTTTCATTAGATTGTGTGTCTTTAGGTTAATTGATTTTTTCCGCGTTAATCCAGATAACCCCGCCCTGCTCCACATCGGCAGGCTTGCCGTCCTGACCGGCGACTTGTTTGTCGCCATCCAGCAGTGCGGCGAATCCCCACCAGCCCGGAACCGGCATTGTATAAGTAAATACGCCGTTCATATCTGCTTTTATAACCTGCGGAGACATCAATTCCGAGCTGGCTTTCAGCCGGTTTTCGGAGTTGTAATATTCAACTTCAACCGTGGCATAAGGCACGGGCTTGCCTTTCTTTTTCACAATTCCGCTGAAAGAGTTGCCGGCATAAATGCTGTATGGGCGCGTCAACGGTTCGATTTCAACGGGAAAGCCGACCAGTTTATCCCAGCCGTCGCCGGACGCCAGCACATCAACCACGACTTTCGTGTAATGAATAATGTATTTTCTTTCGGCGGGTTCCCAGTACGGCGCGGGTTCGACATAAAAAATATAATTTCCCGGAGCTTTAAACTTATATGAACAGTTGAAGCCGGTTTTGCCGTAAAAATTCGCCGGTTTTAGTTCATTCAACAAACTGGTTTTAACGCCGTCAGTCAATACGCCGAACGCCACCGGCGGCTTCATCGTCATGGTCTGTTTAAAATGAAACGGATGGGTGAATATCAGGTCAATATTGAATGGGAGATTGATATTTTCCACTTTATCCGCCGGAACTTTTATTACTTGAAAATGGGCAAAAGCCGTCATTCCGAAAAAGCTGACAATGACTGCGGCGAATAGTTTACGGTACATTTATTGTTCCTTTAATTTCATTTGTGGTTAATTCCAGGATATAAAGAATTAAAATTAGTTTTCTTTTGTGGTTTTGTCAATTTCAACAGAGAGTTTTTAAGGAATATATCAGAAAATATTAATATCCTGAATTCAATACAATAAATTATAAACAAAAGCGTTCTTCATTCCAAAGGGTCGTTAACGTATTTATCTTAAGTTTTTAATAAGACGGCGGCAATTAATTTATGAAAATATATCACAGTCATCCCTTAATTTTCTAAAACCAGCTTTTTAAGGCATAATCTGAGCGTGAGGGAAGCGATTTCCGCTACCCCCCCTTTTGTCAGATATGACATTTTGAGCAGGAATGTCAGGAGAA
>JBAYVM010000375.1:0-3488 GCA_041674645.1 Victivallaceae bacterium
ATTCAAATCGCGCGGCAAGCTGGAAAACTCGCCGGGCTTGAATAGTTTTCGCGGCTTTGTTTCGTTCTTTGACAAGCCTGAACAGTGGAAAGCCAAACAGTTGAAGGCAATGTTGAACGTGCCGTTTACGCTAAAACCTGACTGGCAGGACAACAGCCTCAGCTTTATTGCGCCAGCCGGAACCCGCTCGCTGAGTATTTCGTTGGCGCTGTATGGTTGCGGCGAAGTGTATCTGGATGATGTCAAACTGCAACCGGTGCAGATGGAAAAAGGCATGACCGTAAAACTAATGCCGTTCGCTTTCCTCGATAATATTTTCTGTCTGGGAACCGGCCAGCCAGGAACACTGGTGTTTGCGTTCTGCAACGAAAATGCGATGAAATTGGAACACCCGATGCTTTATCTAAAGATTCCGGAAGCGTTCAAGCTGGTGGATGTACGTGACATTCTAAAAATCATTGACCGGAAACGTGATGATAATGGCAATATCACCTACAAGATTGACTTTAACACTTTGAAAAATTCTATCAGCAAGGACTTTTACGGCGCTTATCAAGTCGCATCCGCCATGCTGAAAACGGAACTGGCATCTGGTGAAAAACTTTATCCCGCCGAATACTGGGTGGAAGATGGAAGCTACCGCAGTACTCCGGAGAAATTTTCCCTGAAAATAATCCCCGCATCATCCGGCAAAACTCCACAACTGTTCCGTACCGCCACCATGCTTGTCCGGGAAAGTGATTTTGCCGGAGACGGCACTAAAGAGTTCGTGCCTTTCTATGCCAGCAATGGCTTCAACTGTGTACACGGCGCAAGATCCCAAACAATGCTGGAAGCGTTTAAAAAGGCCGGAATTTCCCGCTACACCCAACCTTATAATCTGTGCAACGGTTACCGAATCGGCGAAGCGAAAAAGACTGATGAAGCATTTTTCCGCCTGGTTGACGGTTCGCCATACAAAAAAACGGAAGAAGCCATCTGTCCGGTAGAAGTGTACAAGCAGGGCCCGTACTACAAAGAACATGTCACCGGCATGCTGGAAAAAATTCTAATCAGCAAGGATAGCGCCGACAATATCATGCCGAACTGGGAACCCTACATGTTCGATTTCAAAGGCTGTTTTTGTCCACGCTGTAAAGAGGAATTCATCCAATTCAGCAAGTTGCCGCGCGAAGATGTCGATAAAAAATGGCCTGGTTCAATCATTGCCAACTATAAAGAAAAATGGATTAAGTTCCGCAGCTGGCAACATGCGCAGATGATGCAGACTGTGGAACAAACGATCAACGAGCTTGGGAAAAAAGCCGGAAAAGATGCGCATTTCATGCCGGAAGTCGGCTGGAGTTATTTTATTGAAAACACTAACCACGAAGGCGGCCAGTACAATCCGGCTGATTATCTGGACAAACTGCCGTGGATTGAAGTCTGGGGTCCGTATATCTTCCAACCTTTCACCAAACCGTATGAATATTACACCGGAATTCATTTAATCACCTATATGGCCGCTCGCGATATGAAAAAATTTGTCGCGGACCGGATGCCAGATCAGGCGAAACGCCCGAAATTAATCGCTTTTCCGCACGGACTTCAGGGCAACGACTGGGTAACAGAACCGGAAGCTCTGGGATTTGAATATCTGTGCTTTTTCCTGAACGGCTGGGAAGGCGCCTTCGCTTACCATTTCCCGCGCGGTTACGATCAACGCTACTGGAGCGAATTAGCAAAAACCAACAGCACAATCGCCGAATATGAAAATTACGTATTCAAAGGACATCGCAAAAATTCAATAAATACAGTAATCGCCAGCCCTGTCCCGGCAGCCACTTTTCCGAAATCCTGGCTCGAAGGCGGTAATTTCCTGCAGAAACTGCCCGATCTGGCCAGTGCCTCATTGCTACAATCTGTCAGCTATGAACTCGACAATAAGCGTATGATTGCCACCGGCAATTTCTGGCTCAAAGGCGAAATATTTTTCAAGCTCAAGGTCGGCTCACTCGATAAAAGAATGAAATATGTATTGACCCAGCCGGACCAAAACCGTTGCTTCGCCAATGCGGCAGGCAATATCGCTTTGAGTTCCGCTGACCTGGAAAAAGGCATACTACTTCATGTCGGAGCATTACGCTGGAATTTCTATGTGCTGGAACCGTATGAAACCGGGAAAAAATACGGAGAAATCATAACTCCGGCGGAAATGGATAAAGTATTGAAAACACGGCTCCCCACAATTGAAAAAACAGTTCAATGGGAAAAGCAGTTCACCATCGGCAAACAGGAGCAAGCGGCCAGGGAACTTGGCCTGCCGGATTACTCCGGAATCAAGGACATGGAGAATGCCGGAGTTTCCTGCTTAAAAAAGACTCTGGCCGATAAAACCGTGGTCGAATTCAAGGTCGGCGATATGACACTGATGCTGGATCCGGCAGTCGGGGGACGCTTGATGAGCTGGACTAAAGGCAAAGATGAACTGGTCAGTCAGGATGAAAAAACCGGGTTGGCGGTAGATGCTTTCTGGTGGCCGTCAGGCGCCATTTGCGCCGTCAGCTCCCCCTACAAAATCGTCAGTCAAACAAAAATCAGCGATGGCTTGAGCATTACATTGGAACGAGAACTCACCGCTGCCGACAATCGTTATCTGGCCGGAGTTGTAATCCGCAAGACTTATCACATCAGCGCAAACGGATTCAAACTGAATTCAGAGATCATTAATAATACGAAGAAAACCCTCTCTTTTGCTTTTCGTTGGCACAATATGCCTGGTTTGTTCGAAATAAAAAATGGGGTCGGCGGTCAGGCGGCAATGGAAAATAACGGAAAAGCAGAGTTATTTCCCCGGTTGTTCATTTGCAAATTATACCGCTTCGCCGCTCAGCCGGATAAAGACTTGGAAGGCGCATTCAGAATGGAACAGACAACCAGCATAACTGCACCAAAAACGGTATTCTCCGCGCCGTGGAGCAAAGAAAAACTGACCGCAGATATTCTTTCCGCAAAAGAATTACATTGTTTCGTCTTCTGGGATTCCGGCAGTCAGAAAGCCTCGACATTTGAACCGATTTTCAATAAAGTCACTCTCGCTCCCGGCAAAAAATGGTCGGCAACAGTTAAATGGTCTGTATCAAACTAATGTCAACGACAAGTTGTATTATCCTAAAAAAGCAGTCGAGTCAGTGTGCCGTAAATGTGTTGTGATTTTTTTGCCTGATTATTCTACAAACGTGTTATCGCGCCGGGATAATGAAATTAACCGCCTGTTGAATCACAGAAAAACAGGCGTTCAATCAGACACTTTCATTGAGCGCTGTATGACAAATCTCTTTCCGTCCACAGAAAAGACTGAGCCATTATCGCCTGTCTGTTTTTTATTTTTGGTCAATTGAAAAAGTAAACGCACAACTTCCAGATTTGAACGGAGGTATTGTGCGTTTACTCTTACAAAAGGGAAAAGCAAGACACGCCATTGATTTTTGTTGTGCGTTTACTCTTGC
>JBAYVM010000376.1:0-3487 GCA_041674645.1 Victivallaceae bacterium
AATTCCTGATTCTGACTTAAAAAATTTCCAGGCATAAAAAAACTTTCGCCGTGTATTCTTTGACGTTAAAAATATTTCACTTCCGGCATTGATATTGCCACTCGTAATTAATATATTAAATTTAAATTATATCAGCACATTTTCCAGCAGGGTTTCCTTAATTGCTGAAAAATAAACTGGATTGCGGAAAAAGCCGAATCAGCCTGCGGCTTAATTGAAGAAATAGAAAAGTGGAAATTTATATAAAAAGGTCGTGCAAATATGTCTATTGGAATTACCGCTCTCGGCAGCGGCAGCCGCGGAAATGCGTTCGTTATTCACTCTCCCACCGGAGATATTCTGGTGGACGCCGGATTTTCCCGGAAGGATTTACTTAATCGCATGGAAAAAACCGGAGTGAATCCGGCGGCGATTAAGGCGTTGCTGTTGACGCATGAACATGACGATCACGCCAGAGGCTGCCGGGTGTTTTGCGACGGATTGAATATTCCCGCCTGTGCCTCGTATCATACTTCGGAATATTTGCAGAAGAAGCAGAAAATGCCTAATACGGTGATGGAATTTTCGCCCGGAACGATTTTTGAGGTTGCTGGATTTCAAGTTTCGCCGTTTTCGGTGCAGCATGACGCGATTGATCCGGTGGGTTTTGTGATAACTAAATCCGGAGTTAAAATTGGAATTGCCACCGATTTGGGAACGGTAAACGGATTGGCGCTGCAACGGTTGCGGGATTGTCATATTCTGGTGCTGGAAAGCAATTACGACCAGAATATGCTCAGAAATTCCAACCGTCAGTATTATCTGCAGAAACGGATAATGGGACGGCACGGGCATTTAAACAATACGGATGCGATTGACGCGTTGCCGGAATTGATTTCCGCGAGAACGTCCGCGATTTTTCTGGTGCATGTGAGTTCGGAATGTAATTCGTATGATTTAGTGCGTAAGTTGGGAACGGAAAAACTTGCCGCGCTCGGACGCAGTGATATTCGGATGCAAGTAGTTGAACAGTCCGCTCCGCTGCCCACGGTCTGGGTAGAGGAACCGGCGGGCGCTGTTGTTGAATTGTTTTCTGAACCGGCTAACCTTTAAGCGATGAGTGGATTAATGGAGGAGAGATTATGACTGAAAATCAAGCGAATTCCGAAAACGGAAATTCTGCTTTTTCAGCTGAGGATGAAAAAGTTACTGAAGAGCATGGACTGTTGAAAGTGTCATGCCACTCCTGTTTGCAAAAGCTGGATGTCTCATCGCTCGTGCCATTTTCTCTTTTCGCCTGTCCGGCCTGCGGCGCGGAAATAATTGTTCCTAAATGGTTCGACAGTTATTTGTTGGAGGAACATTGGGGTTGCGGTGGAATGGCGGATGTTTACCGGGCTCTTGACCCGACGCTTGACCGCGAGGTGGCAATAAAAATTCTCAAAACAGATACCTCCTCAATGGAACATTTCGGCGAGATTTTTCTGAATGAAGGCCGGATTGCCGCGAATATTAATCATCCGGCGGTGGTGCCGATTTATTCCTGCGGCGAGTTTGATCAACGACCGTATCTGGTTATGCAGTTTATGGAACATGGAAATCTTGAACAAATTTTACGTAATCGCAAAGAGCTGCCAGTTGACCTGGTGTTGCGGTGGATGATTGATATTGCTTCCGGTCTTAATTCCGCATTTAAAATGGGCATAATTCACCACGATATAAAGCCAGCGAATATTCTGCTCGACTCCGACGGCAATGCCAAAATCGGCGATTTCGGATTGTCGAACGCACTGTATGACATCCGTTCCGAAAAACTGGCTAATGTTACGCGTTTCTGGGGAAGTCCGGAATATGTCAGTCCGGAAAAAATAGCGGAAGGTCATGAGGATTACCACGGAGATATCTATAGTCTTGGCATTACGATTTATGAATTGCTCACGGGAAAATGTCCGTTTGAGAAAAAACATGATTCACAGGAAATGCTTGATGAGCGTATCAGCCGCAGCTTTTCGCCGTTATCTGAGTTGCGTCCTGAAGTTGGCGTTGAATTATCCAGTCTGGTCGGAGCCATGTTAGCTTTTGATTATGAGGGGCGCCCGGATTACAGTCAGATTATTGCTGGTTTGAAAACGATTCTTAAAGCTCGTGTTGCCGTCAGTCCAAAAAATAGATGGCAAAAAATTCCTCTGCCGGTAAAAATTGCCACTGTAGTTTTCGCCGTGATGTTAGTGGTTGCGCTGGGATTGTTATTGCTGATGCCGCACGAACAGAAAGAAAAAACTCCGCCGGTAAATCATTTATTAAAGGCAGAAGCATTTTTCAGTGAAGGCAAAAGCCGGGAAGGAAATGCCGCCGCGACGTTGGTATTTGAAGATTTGACGCCGGGTTTTGAACGGCGGAATGATGCCGCACTGCTGGCGGCTTTGGGCGCTTATCTAAACCTTGATGAACATGCGGCGGAGACTTGCGCGGTGTTGCATAAACGCCTGCTGGCGGCCGGTTCAAGTTCAGGTTCTCCGGCCGAACAGATAATCAGCTATCTGGAACAGACGCAGGTTTCGGATAATTTTCTGCTTGAAAATATGAGTGGACAACCAGTTGAATACCGTCAACTCGCGGCGTTGGCAATGTTATTACGAAAATTGTATTTAAAAGACCCGCATGAAAATATCGCGCAAAGTTTTGAATCCTGGGAAAAAGTTATGAAAGAGGCTCCGCAGTCGTGGCCGGGCAGAATTTGGATTGAAAGACTGCCGCTTTACCGGCAGAGCATTTTTGCCGGAAAGACGACTTCCCCGCTCGAACCGGCTTTCGCCCCCAGACAAAATAACTTAGGAATTGAAACGAAATAACCCGTGTTTTTTCTCGGTTATTCCGGATGCCGCACCTCCGGCAGATAAAACTTAGCGCCGTTTGCTTGTCACATGTCGTTGGTGGGCTTTGCTCAAGACTATTTTCAAAGTATTAACATCATTTTTTGTTTTCTCAAAGGAAGACGGCAGATTTGGAAGTTATTTTTTGCCTTGATATATTTTGTGCTACTGATAAAATCCGTTTACGGAGTGCGCACCGTTTTGAGTTTTTGCCACTGCTTAAGATATCCTGTAATCGGCAGGGTTGAATCCGGAAAATTCTTTCAGTATAATATTCTGAGATATGCCGCCGCGTTCATCTTTTTTGGATAAAGGAACCTGACAAAAGTTTTCCGTATCCGGAATAAGTAAGTGTATCACATCAGCAGATTTGATGCGAATAGTTGACGGTCAAGTACGGCAAAAGACCAGTTCCGGAGAAAACGGTTAAGTTCATTTGCCGGTTAAACTTAAATATCCGTGCGCAATATGTACTTGGAGTATCGTGGGTAATTAAAAAAGAGGAGTTTTTTTCCACGGAGGGAATTTGATTTTATCTTATTCTGCGATAGTTTGGAGATGGCATAAAAATAGAAACTTCCTAAAGGTTAAGAAGGAGGATAGTTTATGGAATTTTGTGATGTGATAAAAAAGCG
>JBAYVM010000377.1:0-3483 GCA_041674645.1 Victivallaceae bacterium
AGAAAATATCAGGAAAAACTCTATTTATTCCAATCCTGGCAGTGTGACCAGGCAATGAAAGCGTTGATGGAAATTATCAGAACGCGCAGTCAGGAATTGAAGCATCCGCTTGAAGTAATCATCTGCACCGGGCCTGTCTTTTTCAAGGACGTTAATGCTCCTGACGGTTACCCCGCCTACCGGCAGACATTTATGACCGAACAATGGATGAAAAATTTCAGCACGGTTTCATCCTGGTATTATCTCTATTTCAAGTCTGATGATTACGCTGACACTAAACTGAAAGAATTGATTGACGCAGGATTCCGGATACCGGAAACTCGTGCTCTGCAACCGGCAAGCCACGCTGCAACTTTGGAAAACGTGGAGCAAATGACAGAATTTATTCATAAATTGTGTGCGTCACAAGGCCGTAAAATGTCCAAATATATTCACCTTTCGCAAAACATCCAATGCGAAAACTGGGTCGTAACCCCGGCTGAAATCAAAACCCAAATGTTGGCCGCATTCCTCGGAGGCGCAGACGGAATTGACTTGTATTATTTTCCATTGGGTTATGATGGTGAATACTGGCGGAACGCAGCCGAAGCCAACGCGCAAATTGCTATGTTCGAAGACTTCGTGCGGAAAGGGAAAAAGTTGAGTTCTAAAGAGGTCAGGGTAAATTCTAAAACCCAATTATTCAAAAGTAAAGAATATGACTTCAGCCATCGCCTCGCGGTCAGGGCGTTTGAAAAAGACGGAAAAGTACTGGTGGCAATATGCAATTTCGATTTCAATGATTCGGCGCCTGCTGATTTGTCATTAGTTCTGCCAGATGGTAAATTTGTTATCACCGCTCCATACGAAAAAGAATACTATCCCGGTAAGGTTAATCCATGGGTGACTGACGCCGAACTGCGCAATATTCCGGCGCTGGTTCCACCGCTTTCCGTAAAATTCCTGGTCATTGAGCCGTGGCAAAATGGCAAAAGTTATGGCAGAGCTGTTAATCTGGATATTATTCGCCAGGAAAGCGACAAACTGATGCCGGAACTGGATAAGTCATTCCTTGAGCGGCAGAAAAAAATAGACAAAATACAGCGTGAGCTGAAAGGTGAACAGGAGGTGTTCACGACAGCGTCTCAATTCAAGCCATTGACTGTCGGCGGCGTTGAGACTTCGCTAAAAAAGCAGGATGGAAAATACCTGTTAACAGCAAAGACATCATCCCAGCAGGCGACCATTGCTCCGGAAAACGGCGCAATGGTTGTCGAGTGGCAGGCTGAAGGTAAAAAACTGATTTCCGCCAAAGGCGGAGAACAAAAACTTGGTTTTGACCGCTTTTATCTGCCTGCCGGGCTTGAAGGCGGAATTGACGGAGTTTACCAGTTTGAAAGTCAGCAAGTGAAAGATGGCAAACTGAATCTGGTCTTCTATAAAGACTTAACCAAAGGCGCATTTAAGGGACTGACAGTTTACAAGACGTTTCAAATATCCGACAAGAAAATGGATATGTCGGTTAACTACCGGTTTATCAACAAGAGCAGTCTACCAATCACAATCGGGTTCTGGGCGGCTAATGTTTTCGAGCTCAGCAAGTGGGGATATAACCCGACAATTAAAGCCGGGAATGAACTACTATCATCTTCAGACCTTTGGGTTGCTAATTTCTGCCGGAACGGCAATAATAAAGTCGCAAAAATCGAAGATATACTCGCCAGCGTAAAAAAGAAAACGGTAAACACGAACTCAGTAACGTTAAACAGTTCAGCCGGGGCAGTCAAAATTGATACGCCTGCTAATCTGGCCGGTATCCTAATCTGGGCAATAGAAAAACAGGAAACGAGTACTCTGGAAGTTATTTTCTCTCCATTTCTAGTAAAACAATCTGAAGCATGGGAAAACGAAATAAGCTACGAGGTTATCAAGTAAAATAAATACGGGGAGGCTATAATGTTTATGAAATATAAAGATTTTTTGGGTTTTTTAATTATGTTTTTAATAATGCACTCACTTAAAACTGAAGCCGGAAACCTTGACGTAAACAAGGGTACTTTTACTCTGAGCAGCGGGAAATATGAAATAGATATTTCCGTTGAATGCAAATATACGATTAGAAGCATTAAATACGAGGACTATTATTTATGCCCGCCAAGAGGATATAATGCCACAGTTATTGTGCCTGAATGCGGAAAATTTATCGGTGCAGGGCATACCGAAGGAGGCGAAGAACAGATAGAAAATATTGACTTCCTTGTTGACGGGAGAAAAATTTCTCCTGCGATTGGGAAACTATATTCTGGACAGAAAATTGTCTTGAAAAAAACTTCAACACTTGATAAATTGCGATTAGTTTCGATTCTGGAAGTCACCCCTGAATGCATTATCGAAAATAAGCATTTTGAGTGTTTTGATACTCAAAAAATATCTTTAATGTATATTTTTTTCTACTGCTGGAACAAATCTACTCAGGAATGGTATGCGTCTCTTCCCGATGGGAAGAAACTGTCAGGCACATTCAGGAATGACAAGAGTTATCACATGAAAGAGGATATTAAATGGGCTGCGGAATATGATCAACTTTCCAATAAAGGCATAATCATGTATTATCCTTCGGTAATTCACGGCAAGGGATTAAAAAGCGCGTTCTGGGATGTAGGAGGAATATATCACAAGTATTATCATCAGATAGATATTCCTGGGACGATTTCACAAGGATTTAAATCTCCGTCAATGACAATTGTTCTGAAAGGATTTTCAGCCAACCCTGATAACTGGAAAGATGAAGTTGAAAGAATAGCTGGAAGATTGAATTCATCGAATAATTTGTTTTTATCTAAGCCTTAAGATTCACAGCAGGAACTTATTAAAATAATGGAAAGGACTTTGAACGTGACAAATGATAACAAATATTGCAGCCAATTTCAAAAGTTTTTAAGCTTTCATGTCAATAACTCATTTTCCGGCGCATGAGCATTATTTGTGGATTGTAAATTATGATATCTTATTACAATAATTTCACAGGCGTTACAGTCAGTCAATTAACTTAACATAAGGAGAATTAATCATAAGTACTCAGTTTATGAGATAAGTTTGGGAATGGCATCAGTAACATTAATATCTTAAACATTAGTCGGGGGATGAAAATGAAGAGCTTAATAAATTTGTTATTCGCATTCGTGAGTTTTATCAGTGTCTCAAGTCAGGCAACGGTTTATTACATTGATTATACTACAGGTAATAATGCCAACCTCGGCACTATTTCAGAGCCATGGCAGACATCCATGCCAGTCCAGCAGAAGGCCGCGAACTTCTCTCCGGGTGATCAAATACTGATAAAACGCGGCACAACCATGTATCCCGACGGTTGGACTCTGAGCTTGGCATCTTCCGGCACATCCTCTGAGCCGATAGTTATTGGAGCATACGGAACGGGAGAAGCACCTGTTATTGATGGGCGGTATGACCTGGTCGCTAACAGTAAAAGTTGGGTGTCTGAAG
>JBAYVM010000378.1:0-3463 GCA_041674645.1 Victivallaceae bacterium
CCGGATAACTCGCGATCTGCCGCGTAAACTTAGTTGGAATGACCGGGTGATTGGAGCTATGCGTCTGGTATTGGAACAGGGTATTGAACCAAAGATACTGTCTGAAGGCGCAAAATCAGCAGTTTCCAGTCTCTTCGGCAACAGCCGGGCGGATATCAGGAACGGCTTAAACCAGCTATGGCCGACTCCATGGTCAAAAGAACATGAAAAATTGCTTGCTTATCTGTCACAATTCAACATCCAATAAGCCTGTGCGCCTCGACCATGACGGAATTAACCGCGGCATAAGTTTTTCTCCTGGCTTCGGACAGAATTTTATGTATGTCATCAAAGAAAGATGAATTATTTTTCTCAGACTATCCGTCATATCTCATCCTTCACTATCCCGGATTATCATTTGTCACGTCCTGCGTTCGCCTTTGGGCGGCAGTTTTTTTGCCGGAGCCGCCTGTTCGCGTTCGATTTGCGGAATGCCTTTTTCCGGAGCAGGTAGATTTTCAGGCATGGTTCCACCGAGTTCTTCAATTGTTTTTCTCACCTTGTCGCCGACTTCCCAATGAGTTCTATTGGCATTGTTCCTGCCTTTGATATTATCCCGCCGGAGTTTTTCTTCCGTCTGAGTGGCGCGGAACAGGTTTGCCGCTAATTCAGCCGGTCCCATGTGATCGAGTATTTTCTGGATAGCAAAATATGTCTGGCCGTTGGCAATAACCGGTTTGGATGAATCGCCGTTTTGAACAATTAAATAACAGGCATACCGCGACAGGTGGTAGTCTGGCACTTCTTTTTGCGTTCCCAACCCAAGCTGTGCCATTTTTCCCGTTTGGGAAAAATGGTTGTCCACCAACTGGTTAGAGTTTTCGCAAGCGATAATTGCTTTTTCGATAACATTTTTAAACTTGTCCCAGCTATTATACTCCAGAACAGGGAATAGTTCGCGGGCAGACCAATATTCGCCACCCTCTTCGTTAACATGTCGCAGTTCTTCAAATGTTTTATGATGAAATTGTTCTATATCGCTCATATTTCATACCCGACTTTTTTAAGGCTTTCTATAATTTTTTCATCAATGCTTGAAGCTTTGCTCATCTGCTCTTTCAGTTGCGCGGTCAGTTGTTTCATTTTTACATCAAACGCGCCGCCGTTATTGCTTAAAGAAATAGTTCCAATCAAATCAATCAGTTCGCTGTTCTCCGCCATGCACTTCTCCCGTATCACACAATATGTATATAAATTTAAATTATTTCCTCATTTGGAAAACTATATGACTTCAGAATATATCTTTAATAAATTGCTATTTCAAGCAAATGAGCTGTAGCGCGGCAAAAAGAATTAAACTCAACTTTAAAAGTTGACAAATCCTCGCTGCCCACGACTTGACGCATAATCACCAACGCGATGAGCTTTATTAACCATGGAAAAGTCTGGCGCTGGTTGCAACCGGGGATGACTGTAAGTATATTTTACGTTGAGATTAAAAACAGTCAGGATGCGACAATTATGTTTTCAAAAAATGCTGAAACTGGAAAAAAACCGTTGAAATTGGTTCATTCAATTAAATTGGCGTTGCTGACTGTTGCTCTGCTTCTGCTCGGAATCTTTGCCGTGCCGCTTCTGTATCGGGCATATCAGGCGGCAAATATAGCATTCAACTGGCAAACCGTGCGCAATACCACGTTGTCAATTTTGCGGAGCGAAGACCTGGCGTTCCTGGTTTCCAAAAAACTGGTTTCGGTCGTGGCGGTGGAAAAAAGTGAGAATAATCTGTTTCTCGGCGAACGTTACGGCGTACTCATTGCGGATGTTGAACTGACTTACGGCTTTAACCTGCAAAAACTCACCGAAGATTCCATTTCCAGAGATGGAAACAAAATAATCATCCAACTGCCGGAACCGGAAAAATTCAATTGCGCCGTAAATTTAAGCTCAATGCGTTATATTACTAAAGCCAGTTCGCTCAATCATCTGCTGGACAATCTGAATAATGCAGACATCAAGCGGGAACTAAGAGCAGATTTTGAACGCTCAGCCTTTGAATATTTCAAGCAAAAAGGGCTGATTCCCGGACGGGCACAAATGATTTCCCGATTGAATAATCTCGCGGCTCCGTTGTTCGCTAAATCCGGCATCAGCGTGGAATTCCGGTAAAAACCTCATTCCGGGCGGAAAATAATTTCAAAAACTTCCGCAAATTCTCCAGTTGCCGGAGCGCGTTGCGCGTTTTGCCGGTCTTCTCGCAGAATGCGCTCGTCAAAACCATAACCGCGCGTATTTAGATTGCGTTGATGTTGAGATTTGTGACAACGCAACAGCGCGGCTTTCCATTCCGCCAGTTTCTGTCCGAAAATCGTAAAAACATCTTCCCGCAAGGCAATGGTTTTAGGGTCGCGGTTCAGAAATGCGGCAAACGGTTTTTCAGTTTCCCGGGCTATTTTTTCCAATATCGAAAAAATAATCCGATGATCAGAGTTGGTGTCATTTCCATGCGGCAAAAATACCAAATCCGGGCGAATGAGCTCAAATTGCGTCAACGCGGTCTGATAGTTTTTCGCATTATCCAAGATTTTTCCCGAATCGTCTTCTTCCAGCCGCAGAAAACGGACGTTATTGGCCGGCAAACCGAACAAGGCGCAACTCGCCAACTGTTCCGATTCCCGGACAGCCGCCTTGCGTTCCCTGCCGGGAGGCGAACAGAAAGCATCTTCCACGCCGCTAAAACCGGAAGAGGCCACGGTCAGGATAATATTTGCGCCGTGGTCGAATAACATTTTTAAAGTTACAGCGACTGCGTCAAAATCGTCAGGATGCGGCGCAAATACCCATACTTTCAGCTTTGAAGGGAAATTAATCTGTTTCAGGCATAGCGGAAAATGTTGTTTGAGCCAATTCATAATCAAAACAGCAGGTCGGATTTTCCGGAATCTTCATCTTCGTCAGAAACCGCGGAATGGCGGCTTGGGTTTTGGGGCGCTGCCAGCGAAGCGTCTTTGCGAGCGGAACTGTCATCAAAATCCACCCATTTTCCGCCTTCAGAATCTTCTTTCAGCAGCACTTCTATTTTCTTTTCCAGTTTTTCCAGCTTCTGGCGGCACATTTTTGACAGGGCGCAACCCTGCTCAAAATGTGCAATCATCTGGTCAAGCGGCAGATTGCCTTCTTCCATTTTTCCCACGAGAATTTCAAGTTTTTCCAATGCCTTCTCAAACGGCAGGTCTTTCTGTGTATTTTTTTCTGAATCAGCCATCATCTTGCTCCGTTAAATTTTTATATCGTTTAATAAAAAAGCATTATGAGCACTATTTTCAAGCGTTATTCGTCAATACTGCGATATTATCATTTGCAAGAAGAAAAAAACATAGCCAGTTGCAACGGATTGCGCAACTGGCTACGGGTTGTTTTTCACTGGGAGTGAATATGTAGATTCCTACTTTACACTTTTGCCCAGATAATATTGATCGACGCC
>JBAYVM010000379.1:0-3409 GCA_041674645.1 Victivallaceae bacterium
AAAAAAGTTTCCGGAATGACTCCGACCGAGTTCGCCCGTTCACTTGGAAATCCCAGCGTAAAGAGTTGACTCCGCCGTAACTCTTTGAAGTATAGGTTATTGATATTTCCCCGCCTGTTTCAGATTTTTGAAACAAATTAATCTCAAGCCGCCGGATTTAATTTAGGCTGCTTTTTTTGCACAAGGGAAATATTAAAATTACGAATTGCCGCAGTAAATTATTGGCGCAATCTTTGTGCGGCATTATATTTAGGCTGTAAATGCAAACGCCGTCAAAATAATAGAGGAATGAGCTATGGAAATATTGTTTTTAATCACCGGTCTGGTTGTCGCTGGATTCTTCGCCTGGTTTATAGCTAAATATAAATTCTCGCGCGAAGCCACCGCTGCTCCGGAGGAAACTGAAAATCTGAAAAATGAGCTTAATACCGCGCTCTCAAACTACAAAGTTGAATGTGAACGTACCCGGTCGCTCGGCGATGCTTTGAAAACGGCTGAAGCCGCAATTGAACAAAAAACGGCGGAAATCAATCAACTTACCGGCAGGTTATCCGCGAGCGAAACCGCCTTTGCCAATATCAACGCGCAGTATCAGGAATTAAAAACCGAACACAACCGGATAAAAGTGTTCGTTGACAGCAAAAACGAAGAAATACAAAAGCTGAACGTAACGCTTTCCGGAACTAATGCCAGCCTGGAAAGCGCGCAAAATATGTTAAAATCTCAAGCCGCTACCCTTGAACAACAAAAACAGGAAATCAGGCAGAAAACCGAAGAAAACGCTCAACTTAATCAACGCGTATCGACCTTGAATGCCGGAAAAACATTTCTGGAAGAAAAACTCGGCACGCAGAAAAATGAAATTGAAGAGATCAGAGTCAAGTTCCAGACGGAATTTCAGAATATCGCCAATAAAATCATGGAGGAAAAGTCACAAAAATTCACCGAAATGAATAAAAGCAATATTGAATTGATTCTAAAACCGCTCGGCGAAAACCTCGACTCGTTCAAGAAAAAAGTTGAAGAAACTTACGACAAAGAATCCAAACAACGCTTCTCGCTGGAAGAAAAAATTAAAGACCTCGTCGCGCTCAACAATCAGATTAGCGCTGATGCCAACAATCTGACCAACGCACTGAAAGGTCAGGCAAAAACCCAGGGCAACTGGGGAGAAATGATTCTGGAAAGCATTCTGGAAAAATCCGGACTGACCAAAGGCCGGGAATACTCAGTACAGGAAAGCATCCGGGATCATGATGGAAACCTGCTCAAACCGGACGTAATCATCAACTACCCTGACAACCGCAAAGTGGTTATCGATTCCAAAGTTTCCCTCGTCGCGTATGAACGTTTTGCTTCAGCGGAAGACAAAGCGCAACAGGAAATTTATCTGGATGAACATATAAAATCCATCAAGGCGCATATTGACAGCCTGAGCTCCAAAAACTATCAGGATTATGTGGAAAGTCTCGATTTCACCATGATGTTTGTGCCGATTGAACCGGCTTACATGTTCGCCATGCAGAAAGACCACACTCTGTGGAATTATGCTTACGCCAAACGCATTCTGCTGATCAGCCCGACCAATTTGATTGCCGCGTTGAAGCTGATCGTGGATTTGTGGAAACGAGATTACCAGAATAAAAACACGCTGGCGATTGCCGACCAGGGCGCGAAACTCTATGACAAATTCGTTTCGTTTGTCGAAACTCTTCTGGATATCGGCAAGCATATTGAGAAAACTCACAACAGCTATGAAGAAGCCATGAAACTGTTGAAAGACGGACGCGGCAATCTCATCGGTCAATCCCATAAACTGATTGAGCTAAGAGTTAAAGCCAAAAAATCCCTCCCCCCTTCGCTATTGGCTGACTCCATTTGCGACGATGAAATTGAAGAACTTGAACCCGCTTCGGATGAAGCTTAGGAATTGGAACGAAATAACGTGTTTAGTCTTTTCTGACGCAAAGCGTGTTTTTTCTGGAGGGTTGTGCTCTGTCGCAACCGTTTTTCCCTGATTATGGTTTCTACCGGGCGAGACACTTCGGCTTGATTTTGCACTTACTTCCATGGCAAAATGGATGTCATTCGCTAACGCATTTACCGGGAATCAAGATTATTCTTCGCAAACTGATTTGATAAATCGCAATCCGGCATTATGATTGTGTTTACTAAAAAAACAGGAAAAACAACATGACAGATATAAAATTAGACCGTCCTTTAATATTTTTTGACCTGGAAACGACTGGAACAGTAATCAGCCGTGACCGGATTGTTGAAATTTCAGTATTGAAAATTTTCCCTGACGGAAAACGGCAGGTGCATACCAAACTGGTTAATCCGGAAATGCCGATACCGCCAGCGTCAACCGCGATTCATGGAATTTCCGATGAGAAGGTCAAAGACGCGCCAACCTTCAGCATGATTGCGCAAAACCTGTTTATTTACTTTGAAGGCTGTGATATGGGCGGTTACAATATCAACCGGTTTGATGTGCCGATGTTAATTAACGAGTTTAAACGCGCCGGTCTGGATTTTTCCATTGAAGGGCGCAGAATGATTGATGTATATAATATTTTCTGCAAACTTTACCCCCGGACGCTATCTGCCGCGTATAAATTTTTCTGCGGCAAAGAGCTGACTGATGCGCACAGCGCAGAAGCGGACACGGTCGCCACGCTGGATGTGTTTGAAGGGCAACTGAGAATGCATCCGGAGTTGTCGCGCAATCTGGACGAACTCCATGCCTTTTCCGACCTGTCAGATCCGGATTCAGTGGATAGTTCTAATAGATTCAAATGGGTCGGCGGCGTGGTAACTGTAAATTTCGGAAAAAATTCCGGGAAAACTTTAAGTGATATTGCGCTTAATGACCCGGGCTTTTTGAAATGGATTATCCGTTCTGATTTTCCTGACGATGTCAAGGGAATCGCCCAGAATGCCCTGCTGGGAAAATTTCCGGAAAAGAAAACGAATGAAGAATAAAATTGACAGTTTAATCAAGCTGCTTGACGATGATAACCCGCAACATGCTCAGATTGCGATGGCGGAGCTGCTGAAGCATGAAGACGTGATTGCCGACTGGCTGGCGCACCATCAGGAAAGCGAACATCCGCTGATGCGCAAGCGTATTCATCAGTTGCAGGCGATTATTACTTTGCGCCAACGTCGCCGGAATTTTGAGCTGTTGCTGAAGAATGAAAATCCGGATATGATTGACGGTTTGATTGAAGTTCATCTGCAATGGTATGATAACGATTCAAAACGCAGTGTTGAGGAACTTTGGCATGAGCTTTTAAAAACCTCAAAACGCTTCAATGCGGAAAGCTTGGAACGCATATCTTATTTTATGCGAAAATGCGGATTTGAAGTAGCGCCGAAAGATGAACTGCAAGTTGATTTTTACTGT
>JBAYVM010000380.1:0-3406 GCA_041674645.1 Victivallaceae bacterium
AACCGCAAATTCATTCTTGTTCAAATTCCCGAACTAACTGACAACAAATCTGAAGCTTACAAAGCTGGTTGTAAAAAAATCTCTGACATCACCATTGAGCGGAACAAGCGGGTGATTCAGAAAATTGAAAAGGCTGAATCAGAAAAAGAGCCGGATTTGTTAGAGTTGGACAAGAAACCATTTAAAACTGGATTTAAGGTGTATAAACTTGCAAAATCCAATTTTCCGCGTGTTGACTTTGCTCCTGACCAGACAAAAACCGAAGCTGAAAATCTTGCGCTTCTGGACAAATATATTGACGAAAAGGAGACTTTGTTTCTGGCAACTGTCGACGAGAAGAATATATTTGATGAAGTGCTTTTGAAAAACGGTTTTATGCTGAATTATTCAAAAGTACGGGAAGTTTCATTTACGAAAAACAACGTTTACCGGGTGAAGGACAGCTTCAAGGAATGTCTTATTTGTATGGACATAAAGATTGACCCGCAGACTTTGCAAGATTTGGAAGTGCGCAAAGAAACCATATTTATCTGTCTTGAGCGTTCGCTTGATACGACAATGAAATGGAATTTGAAACATTTGCTTGGCGATAAATTGGTTGCGTTCTAAGAATTATAAAAAAATAACGGAGAAAAGTGATGGCGCTCAGGCGGATAGCGAAAATGCTGCTGATTTTGACAGTGCTTCTGGTGGTGCTGTTGACCGGGCTTTATTTCTATCTTTTCTATTATTATATGCCGCGTAATTTCAGAGATAACATCCTGCCACGGCTTACTCGCGATGCCGGAATAACCGGTTTTTCCGGAGAAGTGCGAAGTGTTGGCGCTTTCGGGGCCGACCTCGGGTCATTGGTCATTGGCGATCCGAAAGCTCCGGCATTGACTGTGCGTTCGGTCAAAGTGAAATATCGTTTCAGCAATATTTTTCTGCCGAAAAAGCTTCAGATAAATGAAGTAATGCTTAGCGGATTGGAATTGAGTTGTCGCGTTCGGGATAATCGTCTGTTTGTCAATGATGTGGATCTGGATAAATTTATTGGTTTGCTGAAAAATCAACTTGCGGGCTCGGAAAAGGCTTCGTCGCAACCGTTTTCCGACGCAACCTTGAGCATAACTGACGGAATCCTGAAACTGGATTGGAACGGTACGCGGTTTATGCTTCCGTTTGAACTTATTTCAACTCCGGTAAAGAACGATTGGACGGTATTTGAAACTAAACTGGAAGTGATGTGGAAAGAACATAAGTTTGTGATTGAATCGGTTTTTAATCTTGGCGGGAAACAGGCTGAGGTTAAAATATCCGCACGAGCCGGACTTGACCGTTTGATGGAATGGTTTGAGTATTTTAACCAGTACGACTTGCCGAAAGACCTGAAATTGACCGGGGATGCTGATTTTGACGGCAACCTGCGTATTGGGCTGAATCCGTTACGAATGATTGATGTGAAACTTACCGGAACTGTTCCCGACGGCGAAATAGAGTATGGAAAACTGTTGTTGCGTAATCGCGAGCTGGCTTCCGGCAGGAAAGTTCCTGTGCGATTTGAGTTAACCCGGAAAGAGCGTGAACTGAAATTACAGTTGTATGAGGTATTTTGTCGAAAGCCATTTCCGTTAGGCGTAAACGAACTGAGTATTTTTGTTTCTGACGACCGGGCGATGCCGCTCGCGCTGGGCGGGGAACTTGAACTTGACTTGAAACAGATAAAAGCGTTAAGGCTTTATCATGTAAAGCCGCTCAGTGATTTGGTGGTAAAGCGTCGATTTGAGGGGAGTTACAGTCGCCTCAGCAATGCGTGGGCGTTTAAGACGCTGGCTGAATACGACGAGCAGAAGAAGCAGAAGCCGCAGGATTGCGTTATGAACTGCGATGGGACAAATATTGTTGGCAGCATCAGTGAGCTGGATTTTTCCGGAAAAGGCGCTGGCATGTCCGGGCAGGCAGTTTTTTCCGGCGTGTGTTCGCAAGTTACCGCTGTCGGGCGGGATATGGTGTTGTTTGTTCCTGAAAGTAAATTTTCAACTGGATTGCAGTTTGCAGTTGACAGTCGTGGTGACGGAACGCTTGCCGGCTGTGATTATAATTTTTCTCAGCCGGAGGTGTTTTATTCAACCGGCAATGCAAGAATGAAAGTGGGCAATTTTAATACTGCCGGCGCGGTGACTTTTTCTCCGGACGGAGAAATAAATGTGTTGTCAGGAAAAGTTTTGCTGGGCAGTATGGATTACAGGGATAATAAATCTGAATTGGTCGCCAGTAATGTCAAACTTGAGGTTGATACGGCAAGACAGGGGCAGCGCAGTCTCCACGCCGGGCATCTGCAATTTTCATTTGACAGCGTCAAAGGCAATGATGAGCAGCGACGGTTTGATTTACAGGCCGGAAATGTCAAGAGTTATGTCGAGATGCTTCCGGCGTTTGACAAAGTTCCTGAAATAAAAAAACTGAATGGCCGGCTAGTCTGTAAAAAGGGTTTTTCCGGAAGTCAGAAAGAAAAAATAACATTTGCTGAATTGAACCTTGGAGTTTCGCTGGATTTTGAAGAAGGGGGAAAACTGATTTCAAAATCTCTTACCGGCAGTGTTGATTCAATCGCGTTAAAATATGGCGCTTTGGACATTGAAGCCTGGAAAATAGATATTTTAGGGTCATTTCTCCGGAACGGTGAAACCGGCGAGAAGGGTTCTGGAATAAATCTGTTTGAACGGTTTGAATTCGGAAAAATGACCATGTCCAGGAATAACTTGAAATTGGTTTCGTCAGCCGCCTCCTGGCGGATTGACGGGAAGATTCCTGAAAGCGAAATTATGCCGAAAGAATTGAAAAGCGTATTTTTTCTCCCGTCCACCTGGCTGATTGTAGACGATTTTAAAGGCAAAATAGATAACCTGGAACTGAGTCAAAACATTAATTTCTCTTCTGCGGTTGACTGGATTAGCGCAATCAAAACCGTGGAATGTAATGTTAAAGCAAAAAACTTTCAAGGAAATAATGCTCAGTTTGCAGTAAGCGGTACAAATGTGGCTGCCGGAGCAAAAATGAAAACAATTCCGGCGGACGGCATGCTCAAAGTCAGTTCCGTCGCCATGAAAGCTGGAGCCGCGAGCTTGAGCTTCAGCAGTGGCGGATGGAGCGCTCAATGCGGACGTTTTGTGCTTGGCGGCAACGGTGAACGCGATGAAAATGGCAAGCTGGTGCTGGAGCCGGATATTGAAGCCAGCCAGTTGAATGTTAATCTTGGCGATTTGAATCTGAAATTTCCGTCAGTAAAAATAGCCGGACAATTTGATGAGAAAGCTTGTGCTGGCACGATAACGATTCCGGCTGGAACCGGAAAACTGAATAAGTCGGGAATTGAATTTTCTGGAATAAAACTTTCTTTGCCAGTGGCATGGCCGGATTTAAG
>JBAYVM010000381.1:0-3405 GCA_041674645.1 Victivallaceae bacterium
ATTACGCCGGATGTCAAAGAACGCATGAAAGAATCGCTGAAAGATATCGAAACTGGCAAATTTGCCAAGGAATGGTTGCAGGAAGCCAGAAGTGGCGCCAAGACTCTCCTGGCTAAACGCGAAGCGTTGGGCAAACACCAGGTTGAGATTGTCGGCAAACAGATTCGCGAACTCTTCGAAAAGAAGTAATTCGTTTCAGAGCTTTGCTCAATTATTCACAACCCCGGTTTGATAAAAACCGGGGTTGTTTTTTGTCATACTCAGAAACTATCAGGAATAATGCGCTTATTTATCAGCAGGCTTTCCAAATATCAGATTCAGAAGCCCGGCTAAAGTTGCCGGTCTGCTTAATTTATTCAACAAGTTCTTAGTCAGCCGCAATCTGAAAAACGGCGACCGGGAAAAAGTCAAATCCATCAAGCGCACGGCCTGTAACATGTCCTCCCGGTCAATGACCGGTTTATCTTTTTTAGCAACAAAAGCCGCCGCCAGCACAAAAGTTACCGGAAGACTCAACAGTAAATGCTTCATGCCGAGCTCATAGGTAAAATCGTGAGCGGTATTTCCGCAGAAGTGCATGGAATCCAGTTTGCCATAAAAAAATTGACAGAACACTTCCAGCGCTTCGACCGATACCAGCGTCCGGCGCGGACGCGTGAGGCATTGCCAACCGCTCACATCCGGAGCAGCTGGATTAATCTGGCGCAAACTGCCGCCGCCGGCAGAAAAAACAGAATGAGCGCAAAGTTTTTTTAATCTGGTCATTGGCGAGTTAACCGCGAATTCGTCATCATCCCTGAGATAACCAGTTATAAGTATGCGAAAATCAATTCTATCGCCAAGCGAAGCGACTCCATTGGAGAGCTCTTTTTTCAAAACCGGAGCGGCTTTGCGCACAAACTCCAGTGCATCCACTGAAAAATTGTCATCGGCCAGCACAATTGCCTCATGATTACATTTGATGGCATGAAACGCGATAATTCGGGAAACAGAATACAGCCGTGTTTTCAGCGGAACAGTTTCGTCATGCAAAATGTTTTTAAATGCAACATGGACCTGGCGTACCGCGCGTAGCGATGCCGGATTTGCAGTGGAATATCTGGTATCACTCAGAATTTGCCTTTCCCGCAACGGTTTGGCTATTTTATCCATGATTTCCGGCTGATTGCCAAGCAAAGTTCCAGTTTTGCTCCCAACCGCCGGACAAATAAACCGCAGTTCTGCCGAACAACGCCCGTCGGCCCAGTTAACCATGTGTACCGGAAATACCCGGCAAATAAGCGCTTTACAATTAACGCCGGAAATATTATGCAACACACAACCGCCGGACGCATCAATAAAAACACATTTGTTATCAGCGTTCCTGGCGACAGTGTAAAGCCCTTTAGAAGTCAAAGATGGAGAAAACCACTCATCCGGCGGGTTTCCCCCGGCTGGCAGCACAACTTTTTTAAGTTTTGCCAACTCTTTCGCGGTGATTTTTATTTCAAAACTGTTGCAACAAAAGCCGCAACGCTGACAACTGAAACGTTGCCCGGGGTAAAAGTCAATTTTGGTAATTGCTGATTTTTCCATCGCAACTCACATTGATTCCTTCCACGCATTTATCAACTTTATCTGCTACGCACAGGGGATCTTACAAGCACGAATCACGCCAAACGCAATAGTTTAGCATCCGGCAATATTATTTCCAGCAATAGAATTAAAAATCGAGAAAATAAATCTTCACACTTGACAATTCAAACAAATGTTTTAAACTATAGTATTAAACATTCGTTCACATGGAAAAACAGATGACAACTAAAGAAAAAATTATTGACGCGGCGATTCAGGAATTCTCTGATGTCGGCTACAGCAAGGCAACCATCAGGAACATTTGCCAGCACGCCGGGGTAAATGTTGCCGCCATCAATTATCATTTTTCCAACAAGTGTGAACTTTATCGTCATGCTTTTGACTCCGTATGTATTGAAGACCATTCAATCAGCCTGCCTTCCGGGGAAAATATCTCTTCGCAAACGGAACTGGAGGAATTTCTCCATGAATGGATCAGAGTGTTTATGACCAGAATGTTTGAACGGGAGAAACTGGAAGACCAGAGAAAAATCCGGATGGTGATGAACGAATTGCTCAATCCGTCGGAAATAAGTGATGAACTTTTTAACAAATATTTGCGGAAAGACGTTGCACCACTTATAAAAATTGTTTCCGCCGGGCTACCGCCGGATGCGGAGCAGAACGATATTCTGATTAAAGTTTTTGCGATTCTGGGCAAATGCATATTTTATTTTTTCCATCGGCGGGTTACGGCAAATCTTTCCGGAATTACCGATTTTGGACGCAAAAATTTTGAGAAAATAGTTATTGAAATATTAAGAGAAAGTCTGGTTGGCTTAAATTATCAAAAATAAGCCACCTCAATATTTACATGTAAAAGCAACAATTTCAGAGGAAAGTAAAAAATGAAAGCAATTTGGTCGTCAAATATTTTATTGACAACATCATTATTCAGTCTTATTGCGCTTAATACAGCCCAGGCAGCTCCGCCCAAAGCAGGCGGCAGGCCGCCAATGCCGCCACCGCTAGTCGTTGTCGAACCGGTAGCTGAAGTCAGCCATACCGCCGTCAAAGAATATATTGGCAACGTGGAAGCTTCTGATGAGGTTGACCTGCCTTCCCGCATTTCCGGAATTATCACCGGCATAAAATTTAAAGAAGGCAGCCTGGTAAAAAAAGGCCAGCTACTGTTCACAATTGAAGACACCACTTACCGGGCAAAAACGCAGGCCGCCCAAGCCAAATTGGCGCAAGCTGAAGCCGAATTGAAATACGCACAAAGCAATTATCAGCGTCAGGAACTGCTGGCGCGCCAGAACGCGGTATCTCAGTCAATTCTTGAAGACGCGGAACGACTGGTAAACTTGAATAAAGCAAAATGCGACCAGTGCAGCGCTGAACTTCTCGATGCGAAAAACGACCTCAGCTACACCAAGATTTATGCTCCAATCTCCGGGCGCATCGGCGAAGTCAAACACACTTTTGGCAATTATGTCAATCCGTCAAGCCAGTTGCTGGCAAAAATCGTCAGCATTGACCCGATTCAGGTAAAGTTTTCCGTCAGCGAACGGGTCTTTCTTGATATGTTTAAAAGCGTAACTGCGCCGAATAAAAACCTGAACATAAGAATTCAACTGCCGAACGGTGAGCTTTATGAGCAACCCGGGAAAGTCGCATTTATTGACAACATGATTGACAAAGATACCGGAACCATCTCCATCTGGACGGAGTTCGACAACCATGACATGAAATTAATGCCCGGCGGCTATGTCAGCGTATTGCTGTCGGAAAATCTGACCAAACCATTGCCGGGCGCCAAGCAGTCAGCAATCATGGCGGATAATCACA
>JBAYVM010000382.1:0-3400 GCA_041674645.1 Victivallaceae bacterium
ATAGTCGAGGCTAGTGTCGCAGAAGACAGCAGCCGACAGTTTAAAAAAGCGCTCAAAAAACGCAGCGAAGAATATACTAAAGGCAGATGGGATTTGCTGGCGCGGTTCACCGGGGATTTGGCGACGCTTGAAGAAGAAGCCAGGCAATACCGGAGTTTTGCCGATGAATCGGAAAAGCTTCAGGAAACAATTCGCAAGTTACTCGCGGAATTGGAAAGCATCACTGAATCATCTTCGGAACTTGAAGAGGATTCTGCTAAACTGGGTGAAACCTGGCGTAAAGTTGAACATATTCGTCTTGAGTTTATCCGCCAGCAGGCGGTTTTTAATAAACTTACTGCCGGAAGTAATGGCGGCAACTCGCTTGTCGGGAATCAACCTTTTTCTTTGCTGCCGGAACTTAATTCACTTTCCTGCATGCAATTGCTCAAGCTCGGAACAGGTCTGTTTATGCCGGTGGTCATCGGCATTATTGCTGCCGCCGGAATTATTGCCGCAGTTATTCTGATGACGATGGGAGGATGAAAAATGGCTTCTGAAAACGGGAAATCTGCCTTGCCTCGCCAGTTGCGCAAAAATCTTTTGCGTTACATTCACACTCAAAGTTATTCCCGCATCTCCGGTTTTCGCGGCGCTAAAATGCGGGAAAACATCGTTCGCAATCAACTATTCATGGTAATTATCGCTTTCGCGGTTTTCAGTCTTGGCTTGTGGTTCGTCTGTTTTTAATGCGCAAAATGAACTTTTTTTGCAGAACTATGACTCAGGCATATCTCTAAAACGGCTTAACCAGCGAAAACACCAATATGTTACTCCGATATTACTCTGCGCCTGAGATGCCCATTTTTACCCGTCCAGTGACAAGAAATGAGCTCATTCCATTAAAAGATATTCCAGATGCAAGCATAACTCCGGCCATCACCATCACCGCGCCGATTATGTTAAGAAGGCTCATTGTCTCACCGAAAAATAGCAAGGCCAATATCGCCGTGAACAATGGAGTCAAATATTGCATAATATTGAGCAACGATAAATTGATTCTGTCCATAGCTTCGTACCAGGCAAAAAACGCGATTGCCGTCGGGAAAATCGCAATGTAAAGTATTGCTGACCAAAGCCCGGTTTGAGCAGCGTTCGGAATAACCAGTTCCCATGGCCACACTGCACGGACAATCAGCAGTTCCGCAAACCCGATCAGCATTCCCCAGGTCGTAGCGGTGTAGCCGCCCAGTCGCTTTACCGTTTTGCCGCTGAATACCGCATATACTGCCCAGCAGGTGGCCGAGCAGAACACCATCAAGTCGCCGGTGATATTGCCGTTATTATAGACGATGCCGGTTCTATTAATTACGCCGAGCACCAGCAGACAACCGGTCAAACTAATCAGCATGCCGCAAAACATAAAAATGTTAATTCGTTTTCCCGCGAACATACCCAGCAGCATTGTCAGAAGCGGACTCAGGGCGATAATCATCGAAGTATTTATTGCTGACGTATGGATTTGGCCGACAAACAGAAATACACTCATGCCGCCAATTCCCCATAGGCTTAACCATGCCAGCGCCAGAATATCCTTAATACTTATATTGAACAGTTTATGCCGGAAAAACAGGCAGCCGAAGATAAACAATAGCACGCCGCCGATGCCGAATCTGATTACAGACAGGCTGACCGGGTCAATGCTGTAATCTTTCAGTAACCAGCGTCCGCTGATAAAGGTAGTGCTCCACAGGAAGGCGCTCGCAAAAGAACAGGAAACGCCCCAGCGATATGATGTGTTCGGGTTCATTTTATATGTCCAGCTGCAAGGTTTCTTTCACGGTTTTTAGTACGAGTGTCGTCCGGCAGTCTTTCACTCCGATATCTCCGAGTTTTTTGATTAGTTCGTTGTGTGAGTTCGGGTCTTTCGTTCTGACTTTCAGCAGATAGTAATAGTCGCCGGCGGTAAAGTGTACTTCCTGCACTTCCGGAAGTTCCGCAATCTTCCGCCCGACATCAAGCGAGCCTGGTTTCTCCCCTGTCGCCACCAGGACAAAGCTTGACATGCCGCAATCAACGGCAAGATTATTAACCCTGGCTTCATAACCAATGATGATGCCGTCCTGCTCAAGCCGCCTTATCCGCTTCAATACCGCTGACGGCGCAATCTCTACCTGCTTAGCGATGGCAACATTGGTCATCCGGGCATTTTGCTGTAAACAGCGTAATATTTCTTTGTCAATATTGTCCAGCATTTGTTAATCCTTTTATTCTCTGTAATGATAATATTATATAATATTATTATTCAAAAGTCAATTTATTTAGAATAATATTCTTTTGAAAGGTTGTTTTGTTATTTTTGCCGAAACAAGGGGCGGCCGTCTTGCGCTGTGGCGCATAGAAAGATATGATTAAATACACGGATTTAAATAATTTAATTCACGCTGCGCCACTCCGTGAACCATCTTGAAGTTTTCTATTCGGCATGTAAATTTTGTTCGCATTCATAACATCTCCAGGCTGGAGAATCATCTTCTATACAGCATCCGCCAATAATGGTTTCACCTTTTATTTCTGCAACTCTAAGTTCTTCGCTGAATGCTGGGTCGCCATATTGAATGTCGGCTATTCTTTTGGAACCGCACACGGGACACTCAAATGGTTTTGCTTTGAATTTATATCTGACCGGAGGATTTTCGTTCTTTAAAAAATAAGCATTGCAGTCAATACATTTCCAGGATGGGATGTTTTTAAAATCATCGGCATCATAGATTACCGCTTCATGATTCCGGATTAATTCTTCCGCTTCATTGCGGCTTTCAATTTTTACTCCAAACTGCGTTTTAAGGGCATTAGAAACTTTTTTCTTAGTAGTCAATAAAGGGAGAAAGAAATCTGAGCGCAGAACGATTTTGACTACATTTTTTGATTTGCAATTCGGACAAACAAGCGGCTTGTGTTCATAATCCATAAAACTAACTCCTGTAAATAACCTTTCTATAAGCAATCCGTTCTTTGTGTTTTTTCCGCAATGCAATCGAGCGACGGTTTGATGGTCCAATCAAGATTACCGCATCATACATAAAGCGGAAAAAGCCACACCAGAATACGATAAAAAAATATGCCGGTTACAGCCATATATATCAACCTCCATGCGTGTTAAAAATATAAGAGTGAAAGATAACTTGTCAATTAAAGTTTTATCACCAGTAAAAAAGATTTGACATATAGTCTCTGAACACATGGTCTGGTGGATTTTAGCTTGAGGCGAATTCAATTCTAATTTGTTGTTTCAATGTAACTCAGACACTCTTGTCTGAGATTAAGCAGGAATAGGGAAAAAGCCAAAGCGGCACAGGGGCGCCGCAGTCCAAAGACGCTTCGCGTCAGAAGTTCCAGCGAAGCCGGTCAGGTTCAGACA
>JBAYVM010000383.1:0-3395 GCA_041674645.1 Victivallaceae bacterium
ACTGGTAATTTCTTTTTCACGTTCGCTGGTCAATTGTGCAGTGCGGTCTGTTGCCCGTGTTAGCAACTCAGTCTGTTCTGTGCTTAATTGTTGGGAACGTTGTAATAATATTTTGCGTTCATCTTCCGGCAGACATGCGGACATATATTCCGCCTCATCGGCAAAGCCAAAACCTTTGATTCGTTCTGTGAAAGTTGATAGCGCGCGGTTCAAATGAACTATGCGGTCAGCCATTGATTGTTCGATTTCTTTGATTTGCTGCTTCAACTGTTCAAGTTTTTGCTTGACATCGGTAAATTTACGAGCGCTACCTTCCAGTTTTTGCTCCGCAGTTTCCAGCGCAGTTATCAATCGTGCTTCTTCATCGTCAGGATTTTTTTCTCCGAATAATTCCTGCCGATGCTTAATTATTTCATCTCGTTCACGCAATAAATCAGCAAGCGCAGCCTGATGCTTATGTAATTCAGTTTCAACGCCTTTGATGGTTTCATTCTGATGCCGTATAGTAGTTTCTTCAACAGCGATTTGCGGTTCCAATTCGGAAAGGGTTTTCTGCCGTTTCAACCATTGGCTTCGGCGCAGTTCCAAATCAGCTTGAATTTGTATAAAGTTTCCCGGCAAAATTTCATTAATCCCATACGGAACAACCAATTGCAACAGTTCTTTTCCGGCGGTTTCAATATGTCCGGTCAGTATATCAGCTTCATTCCTGGTTCGTGCCATTGCCTGCAAATCGTTATTCTGCTGAATTTCGATAGCTTGCATTTCCTTTTCTGAAGTCGATACGGCGCTTTTGCATTTATCTACTGCATCGCGCAATGCAGCAATTTCCTGTTCAGAAACTTCAATGTTTGCTACTTTTTGGGCAATGGTCATTAAGCGTTCATCGTTGGCAGCCAGCAAACGTTCAGATAATTTTTCATCTTGTAGATTTACCGGATCAATCTTCAAAATTGTCAATAATTCATTAATCTGCTTTTCTGTGCTCACAATCTGGTCGGAACATTCCACATTTTGTATGGTGAGTTGCTCCAGTTCTTTCTGAATTTTCCCTTCCTGAACCCTGAAATCGGCTACCGCGTTAGCAGCTTTTTTTACTTGCGCCTTAATATCTTTCAACTTTATCGTGGTTTCATCTGGAGCAGGAATATTCCCTGCCGCAAACGGATGTTCAAGCGCTCCGCACAAGGGGCACTGCTTTCCATCTTCAAGTTGTTTTCTGGCCTCGCCCATATCCTGAATGGTCTTCAGCAATGTCAATTGCGTTTCAAGCAAGGACATTTCCCGTTCCCGGGCGTTCAAACCGTCAAGTGCGGTTTTCAACTGCGACGCAATTTGTTCCTGATCATTCTTCAGTTTGTCGCAACTTTCCTGCTGGTGATTACGTTTTTCCTGAAACATATTCCTACTGGCAGTTGCGGTTCCTAATTTTTCCAACTGGAATTTTTCCGCATTAATTCCAGCCAAATCATTACGCCAGTCTGTCGCCGAACGCCCGGACAATAGTTCTTCCCGTTCCGTTTGTTTTTTGCTGAGTTTCTCGCAGACCTCCGCCAATTCTTTCTTTTTAGCCTCTAAATCTTTAACCAACGCGGTCAGGCGTGGAGCAGCTTTGGCGGTCTTTCGCTCCATCGCGCTAAGTTCATTCGATTTGTCACGGTTGTTTTTGTAAAGACCGGAAAGCGCGTCTAACCGGTTTCTGATTTCGGAAAAACCGGCTGTCAGTCCTTCGTCGGCTTTGGTACTGGAAAGCAGTTGCTTAACTTCATCCAACCTGGATTTTTTCTCGTTAAGTTGTTTTTCTGCCGTAGCGGTTTTGCGTTTCAGGTTCTCAATGTTCTTTTTTGCTTCCGCAATGGTTGCTTCAGCAGTCTTAATCGGAGCTGTTTTCTCCAGTATCTTTAAATCATCTTCGCGAACATTCTTTATCCGTGGCCACGTCTCCTTTTGTTCACGTTTTACTTTTTCTAACTCCTGGACGGACTTTTCCTTCTCCTCAGTCGCCAACTTTAAGTCCTTCTCTAACTGCGGCAGTTTTTCGCGGCAGGTGTTAATATTTCGTGTTTCGTTTTCCTGCTCACGGCGGAGAGCGCCAAGTTCAGAATATTCGCCGGCGGCTTCCAGCGCCTGAATCGAACGTTGAAGCTTTTTCTGTTCCGGTTCAAACGCCTCAAGCCGTTCCTGTAATTTTTGCTTGTTAATTTCGACAGCTTTTAATTCATCTTCAAGACCAACGATTCTGTCAAGCCATGCAATCGCCAGGCGAGCTTCATTTATTTGTTGAGTAAGTTCAATTTCCTGCTTGGTTTTATTCTCTATATCGCTTTGAAGCTGCGACTCTTCATCTTGAGTTAATAGTTGTATGCCTGATAATTCAGCCTGAAGTAGTTCAAGTTTTTGTAACTCCGCAGAACGCAATGCATGCACCTGAATAGATATTTGGCTGTATATTTCAGTGCCGGTGATTTGTTCCAGTATAGGAGAACGTTCATCCGGCGCGGCTTGGAGGAATGCCGCAAATCCGCCTTGCGCTAATAGCATGGAACGGGTAAAACGCGCGAAATCCATTCCGGTGACTTTCTCAATCTCTTCCGCCACTCCGGTAATTTTGTTTTCGAGAACTTTCCCTGAATCTGCTTCGGCAATTTCGTGTTTAGCGGTTTGCAATTCACCTTCCGGCTTTTTTCGCGCCCGGTGTTGGCTCCAATGACAACGGAAACGCCCTTTCGGAGTTTCAAACGTTACCTCGGCAAAGCATTCGCCGGTTTGGCGTGACATTATTTCATTACTGCTTTTTGTTACTTTATTCAACCGGGGAGTCTGCCCGTAAAGCGCCAGGCATAAGGCGTCAAGAATTGTGGTTTTACCTGAACCGGTCGGGCCGGTAATCGCAAAAATACCATCCTCGCCATACGCCGGATGATCAAGGTTGATTTGCCATTCCCCTTCCAGAGAATTCAAATTTTTAAATCTTATTTGTAGTATTCGCATAAGCCAGCCTCCTATTCCGCCAGCGGGTCAATATTGTGCAGAGACATTACCGCTTCCCGGTAGGTATTACGCAGAATTATTTTCTGTTCATCGGGAATTTCGTGCGCCGCCAGACAACGGTCGAACACTTCGTCCACGTTCAGGCTGTCAAGAGTTTCTTCTTCGTGAATTCGATTTAGAACACGATCAACAATCCGGTTATTTTGCGTCCGCAGAATTTCTATTCCAGTCCCGGCAATCAATTCGTCCAGGCGATTCCGCAGATTACCGATAACCTCGTCACTTTGATAAACAATCTCCAGCCATGCCAGGCTTGATTCATTTTTCAACTCATTGATTCTCGCCTCAATCTCATTCCAGTTGCCGCGAATACTTTCCAGAGACTGAAAACAAGGAATCTCGAT
>JBAYVM010000384.1:0-3394 GCA_041674645.1 Victivallaceae bacterium
AAAATACGTTGCAGCCAGCATATTCTTAGAAAGCCAGAGCTCAGTAAAGGTGTCTGGTTGAATGTCGTTTTTAGTCTTGCACAACAACTTATACGCTTCCGTCAGGAACGTTCGTAAGCTCACAGGAATGCTTTGCGCAGGAAGAAAGTAATTAAAAGTCAAGAAAAAACTGACTTGCAATTAAACACACGTCCCTGCTCAAGTGCTGAGTTCTGGAAAGCATAAAATCAGTCCGGGAGCGGCAAAACTTATTTTTCTCACCTTCCTCGCGAAATTTACCGCGAGGGCGGCAAGCTTAAACACCGCACCGTTTCATAAAGAAATGTGCAAAATACGCCAGGAGCTGATGCGCTGTCCATGAAGCGTCGCAAACGCCTTGATTGCATGATTTTCGTTGATAATCTGATTTTAATTTAATTTGACTTTAAATTCCGGCAAACCAGCGTATATTACGGCTTTGATGTTGTGAGTTATCAACGAATATTTATGTAAATACGAGGCATATTATATGGCAAAAAAGACCGATAATCCAGGGGCGAAAGCTCAAATTGATTTTCATTGTCTGGATAATAACTGTGATGGTATTATCAAATTCAATCTGGCTGACGTGGTAAAACCCGATTTTCAGTCAGTTTGCGGCAAATGCCACAACACCTATTCTCTGGACAAAGACTTACGCGACAAATTAGGCAGAATGCTCAATTTGGTTATGGCGATTCGCGACGCGGAAGACATTCTCGGCGACTGCAATGTTTCCGTCAACGTTGCCAATGGCGAGGTAAAAATACCTTATGCGCTATTGTTGACTCGTTTGAACACATTAATTTCTCTGAATGTCGGCGACAAAAAAGTAGATTTCCATCTTTGGGTCGAACCATCATCGCCCGACACTTTCCGTTAATTAACATCCCAGCAAGACAAGGTAAAAAAAATGACAGAACAGGAACTGATAAAAATATTCCATGATTCCCAGGCGTTACTTGAGGGGCATTTCAAACTCCGCAGCGGTCTTCACAGCAATCGTTTCTTTCAGGCCGCGCTGCTGCTCCAATATCCGGATGTTGCGGAAAAAGTTTGCCGGCATCTGGCGGAAAAATTTAAAACTTGCAAAATTGATGCCGTAATTTCACCTGCCGTCGGCGGACTGATTGTCGGTCAGGAAGTTGCCAGAGCGCTCGGCGTCAAAGCTATTTTCGCGGACAAAGAAGAAGGCGAACTGGTGTTGAAACGCGGTTTTACCATTAAACCTGGCGAAAAAATATTAGTGGCAGAAGATGTTATCACCCGTGGCGGACGAGTTCAGCAGACCATTGACTTAGTAAGATCATTCGGGGCTGAAGTTGTCGGAATCGCGGTAATTGTTGACCGCAGCGGCGGCGCTGCTCAATTTGATGTTCCACATCAATGCCTGATTAAACTTGAACTTGAAACTTATGACCCGGACAACTGTCCGTTGTGCAAAAACGGATTACCGATGGAACGTCCAGGTTCTAAATAAATTATCTGAACCAAACACGAGGGGAACCTTTATAAATGCTTAGCTTTGTACTTAAGAAAATATTCGGCACCAAATCGTTGCGCGATTTGAAAAAAATGATTCCGCTGATTACCAGAATCAATGAATTGGAAGAATCTTATCAACTGCTGTCTGAAAGCGAGCTGAAAGGTAAAACTCAAGAATTCAAAGATCGTCTGGCAGCCGGAGAAACACTGGAAGATATCATGTGCGAAGCTTTCGCCGTGGTAAAAAACGCCTGTCGCCGCATGGTCGGAGAAACAATTACGGTATGCGGACAGCAAATGACCTGGGACATGATTCCCTACGATGTACAGATAATGGGAGCAATTGCTTTGCATCGCGGAAATATCGCAGAAATGGCCACTGGCGAAGGCAAAACCCTCGTTGCGACCATGCCGCTTTATTTGAATGCACTGACCGGCAAAAACTGTCATCTGGTGACTGTGAATGATTATCTGGCGCTCCGCGACTCGGAATGGATGGGAGCCATCTATAAATATTTGGGACTCACCGTCGGGTGTCTGGAGAATATGCAGCATCCCACTCAGAGAAAACAACAATATGCCTGTGACATAACCTATGGCACGAACAGTGAATTCGGCTTCGACTATCTGCGCGATATGGGTATGGCTCAGGAAGCTGAACACATCGTACAGCGCGAACATTTTTACGCGATTGTCGATGAAATTGACAGTATTCTCATTGATGAAGCCAGAACGCCGCTGATTATTTCCGGACCGGTTCCAGTTTCAACTCAGCAGTTTGACACCATTCAACCGCTGGTCGCCAGCCTTTTTTCAAAACAAAACCACCTGTGCTCACGTCTGATGCGCGAAGCCAAAGAAACGCTGGAAAAAGAAAATCTTGGACCAGAAGAACGCGACGAAGCGCTGATAAAATTAATTCAGGTCAAATTCGGTATTCCTACCCACAAACAACTGTTGCACATTCTGGAAAACGGTGAAATTCTAAAGCAACTGGAAAAAGTCGAAATGCGCGTGCGCAGCGACAACAATCGCGGATTGCTTCAGGAAGTTCAGTCAATACTTTATTTCTCCATGGACGAAAAGACCAATGAAGCCGATTTGACCGAAAAAGGTCGTAATGAAATATCTCCGGACGATCCGGAAGCGTTTATCATGCCTGATCTGCTCGGAGAAATACACACCATTGAAAATGATTCCAGACTAAGCGAAAAAGAAAAAGTGGAGAAAAAGCGTATTTTCCAGGAAACCTTTGCTGCGAAAAGCGAACGACTGCACGATTTATCTCAGTTATTGAAAGCCTATTGCCTGTTTGAAAAAGATGTTCACTATGTCATTCAAGAAGGCAAAGTAATGATTGTTGACGAACATACCGGACGTTTGATGCAGGGCAGACGGTTCAGCGACGGCTTGCATCAGGCGCTTGAAGCGAAAGAAGGCGTAAAAATTGAGCAGGAAACTCAAACGATGGCAACTATCACCATCCAGAATTATTTCCGGCTCTACGAAAAACTTTCCGGCATGACCGGTACTGCGGAAACAGAAGCCAATGAGTTTCATCAGATTTACAAGCTGGATGTAATTGTTATTCCAACCAACAGACCATGCCAGCGCAAAGATGAAAACGATTCAATTTTCAAAACAAAACGTGAAAAATTTAATGCCATCGTCGAAGAAGTAGCACAACGTCATGAAAAAGGCCAGCCAATTCTGCTCGGAACTATTTCGGTTGATGATTCTGAAATCCTCAGCCGGATGTTAAAACGCCGCAACATACCGCATAATGTATTGAACGCCAAAAACCATCAGCACGAAGCGGAAATCATTGCCCGTGCCGGTCAGATTGGCGCCGTTACTGTAGCCACCAACATGGCCGGACGCGGTACTGACA
>JBAYVM010000385.1:0-3389 GCA_041674645.1 Victivallaceae bacterium
CCAGGAATCCCATTCTTTTTTAACCGCAATGCGGTGTCAATCACAAATTGCCAGATGAAATCAGAAGTTGCCTGAGCGCCTTTCGAAAAATGTTTCTGACATTCTGGGCAGGTACATTCAAAAAAACTGTCCTGCGGCATAATATTAAAATACCCCGGTTGCAAAGCGCTCGGATCCCAGCAATATCCAAAACGGGCAGTCTTCACTCCACGTTCTTCTGCTGTCTTGCCAGTCAAAAACGCTTCCGCATCTTTGTAAATTTCTTCACGGATACCGCTGGACAAACACAATTGCCCAGGATGCGGCAACGCTGGATTGTTGTGTCGCAGCCCATTGCTCATCAAAGCAAAATATTCCGGATGGCTTTCGCCGAAACGCGTCAGGTAACCCAGTCGCGACAATCCATGGCAGTTAGGAATATATTCTGTCTCCTGTCGTGTCCGGTAATAATTCAGATTTTTTTCATGCAATCCGTCTTTAGGTTTGTCAGAATCATACCATTTGCCGCTCGCATACGAAGTCTTTCGCACTGTGTAGTCCGGCCGTTCAACAATGTCCATCGCCGACACGGTCAAGGTTTTATGTTCCGGTATAATCGTTCCGAATTCGCCTGGAAAGTAAAATCTGACTCCAGCAAAACGTTCCAGGAAATCATATACCCCAAACAGTGTTCCGCGCTCATGCAGCAATCCCCAATAACCGGAGTTAAGAACTTTTTCCGGCTCAGTCTTCACGTCATCGCGTCCGGCAATATAAATCCGGTTGCTGATGGACTTGATGATGAACCCGTCGCGTGGCAATGCTTTAACGTCAATTCCAGCGGCGCGGGATAAACTGTTGTCGCCAATAATAATCTCAGTTTTATTCTCGGCAGCCTTGCTGACCAACGGAATTTTCGTTCCTGATGACTGCTCCAGAAAGCTTTGCAATTCCTTCGCCGCAAATCTGGCAACTGCACAAGCATCATCAGGAACAATGATTTCGCATTGCGCCTGACCATTCGCAGTCAACGTTAATTTCTTCGTCTCGTCCAATTTTACAAACCGCGACGCGTTCAGTTCATTAGCGCCAGCCGTTACAATAACGGCAAAAGAAACCGCCACAATTAAATACTTTGCTATAACACTCACCACAATTCTCCATTTTAGTACGATTTTGTTTTTCTAAAATAAAATGATTAATAATCAATATCCTGGAGTCACATAAGTTGATAATGTTCCAGCAAGTTGCGTGAAAGATTTCGGAGCAGCATGCATATCAGCCCATAGCGCATTTGCGTAGCCACTGTGCCGAAAATGAATACCAGCGTCCGGAGTCGGATTGGTGCCATGCGGTGGAAGTCTGAGCGGCCAGGTATTAGCAGAGAACTGTAGCGGCCACCCCTCTCTGCCTGCGACAATGCTTTGGCAATCAATCATATACATCGTATTTGACGGTTGTTTTACTGTCGCCGAACGCAACATGGAATGATAATGCCCATCAGTATTCTGGGTATTTCTAGGGCAGTAATAATTCTGGGCAAAACTGTTTTTATAAGTATCGGCAGGCATATTAAGACGATAAGTGTCTGCCGGACAACTGAAAATCTTTGATTCAAGAGTATATCCGCCAAGCTCATTAGACCAAACAACTTTCTTTACATACGGCCTGAGGTCTGGAAACATTGCCCCGGTGGAAATTCTCGCAGGAAAATAATCAGCGTAATCTACACCGTACAGCGCAGTTGCCTGTCCGACTTGTTTCATATTGCTTATGCAACTAACGGCCTTGGCTTTGTCTCGGGCTTTATTCAACGCTGGCAGCAGCATACTGGCCAAAATAGCTATTATGGCGATCACGACGAGGAGCTCAATGAGCGTGAACCGAGCAGTTTTCGCAAAAATGTTTAGTTCGCTTTTCTGTGATTTTCTGTGATTTGTTTTCATAATCATTTTCCTTTTTTTAATTGACTTAATCTGAGATATTTTCTTTTGTCCGGCAATCATTATTCTTTTTCATTCCCTCCATTTTATTTGTGTTTTTTTCTAGTTAATTCGTAATATTTAAAGAGTTTCTCCAAAAGAAATATTTACTTCAGGCGTCCAGTTCTTAGGCGGAGAACATTCAGGGCTAAGCCGGTTGAGCAGTAAATCAACCGCCAACGCTCCCATTGCCTCCGGATTGGAACATATTGTTGTAATTTCCGGTTTTTCAATTTTAGCAATACCAAAGCCGTCAAAACTTAACAAACCAAAATCATTTCCGGCCTGCATATTCATGTTTTCCTTGAGCCAGTTGGCTAACATTCTGCCGACTGAATCAGTTAAAGAAACCAGCAACAGTTTTCCGTTACTATTCAACTTTTTAATTGCAGCAGCGAAAGCAACCACAGTATCTTCGAGCCGATTGATGCTGCAATCATCAATAATCACGATATTTTCAGCGTTGATATTTTTCCCTTTAGCAAAGCTCATTACCGCCTCAAATCTTTCAATGGAATTAGTTGTCCTGGTGCCTGGACGGCAGACAAGAAACCGGTCATAACCGAGTTTAAATGCCATTTCCAAGCCTTTAGTCATCCCTTCGCGATTAGGCGGCGTAACAACATCTACCGGCAGGGAAGAAGTGCGGTTTATAATTACCACCGGTTTACTTGCGGCATTAATAACGGATTCAATTATATTGTCTGGAATCCGTTCATCAATCAGAAATCCATCAACACTATCCGCCATTTCCAACATTGCCCGGCGCATATCATCCAACGCCGCCTCGCCCGGACTATAGCGGTTCAACGGCGTAATACAGTGAGAGGAAATCAGATTAATCCGACGCTTGCAACATTCCGTCTGAATGCCAAAATTAATGTCATTAAAATAATTATCATCAGCCCGGTATTCGCGTAAAGGCCGGATAAAACTGCCGACAGCCCCGATAAACTTCGCCTGTTTTAAAGAATTTGTTTCCCGTACAAAATATCCCTGCCCGCGTTTGGAAATAATATAGTTGCCTTCAGAAAGTTCTTTATAAACTCTTAGCGCGGTTATATGGCTGACTCCATACTGGTTTTTCAAATCACTTACAGAAGGAATTTTCTGCCCAGGCTTGATTTCGCCTTTATTAATGGACTTACAGATGTCCCGCGTAATTTGCTGATATAAAGATCCGATTCTCATATTATTACCGCTATTAGAATAATATTATTAGTAATGTTATGAATATTATACAGGAAAGAAATTGTTTTGTCAACAGTTTTCGTAAGTTTTTAACAAAAAAATTCTACAACTCATCTAAAATAATAAATTCAAGCTCAAAAGATTAACCATGCAAAACTGCTTAACAAAAGACAAAAGGCAAAAACAGCCGCAGATCCGCAATATTACTAGTAATATAAACAAACTATACATCGGTTC
>JBAYVM010000386.1:0-3384 GCA_041674645.1 Victivallaceae bacterium
CTCGTTAACCGGGCCTTCAACTGCGTCCGCTCCAGTACTTACTCTGGGCAATACTCCGGAATCTCCGCCTGGCGGGCGCAACCCGGAGCTTCCCGCCGGACCGATGGAATATCCGCCCTCTTACTACAGCTGGTTGAATACAGCTGACCAGATTTCAATTCCGGTCAGAATATGGCAGTGGTTTTCCTCTGAACCGCTGGCATTTATCGAACTTACTTTTCGAAAACTGCTGTTGTTCTGGGATTACCGCGAAATCCCGAATAATGTCGCTTTCAGCAGCGGAAGAGAGCAAAGTAACCTGCTAAGAATTTGTGGATTCTGCACTACCGGACTGATTGCAGCCTCCGCGCTGGCAGGAATATTCATGTTGATTTCACGAACTTTCAAGAGACGCGACCTTAAACTTTTTTTGCTATACTATTTTGTTTTGGCTTACTGGTTGGCGACGGCGGCATTTTATATTCTGGCCCGTTTTCGCGCCCCGGTCATTCCACTGCTGGCTATTTTCTCCGCAATTTTTTTAAACCGCTTCTGGCGACTAAGAAAATACGATTCCCGCCGGGCATATTTGACCGGTTCTACCGCGTTGCTGGCCGGAGTTTTTATCTGCTTCCCAGCGTATGATACTTACCGGGAAAACCTGGAAGCGGCTGTGATGCGATTAGCCAGGCCCAATGGCATTAAAATCGAACTGTCAGACGGAAGAACCATGTGCCTGGACAACGGACCGTTAACGTTCGGCGGCTGGAATCCGATGGAATTAAAACCTGAGACGGTCATTGGCAAAAAATTTATTCTTAAACCTGAAGCAACCTCCGGCAAGACAGAATTCGAACTGACATTACTCTTCACAGAATCTGGCGCCGCGACAATCAGTATCAACGGAGAAAATAAACTGTTCGCCGCCAAAGAACCTGGACTCGTTTCCGAAACATTTCCGATATCCCGGCCCACCGGCAGATATGTTGAAATTAAACTAATCTCCGCCGATACGCCAGTATATTTTTTCGTTGACACACAGAGAAACTATTCCAGGACAACGCTTAACGACAATCCTGCCGACGGCGAACTGGTCTGCCGCTTGTTTTCAGCCAACAACGTTTCAGAGAAAAACTAACCTGCCGTTTCCAAATTTATTCACTATTTCCATTAACTTGCAGTTGATATTTGTAGGTTTCGAGTGTAAAAATTCTTACAGAGTCTTATTTACATGCAACAAGGAGGCAGGCAATGCTGTATGGAGCTAAAGTAATCGACGAAGTAGATAACCTTTATCGCGTAATCAAACTTATCCGTTTCAGAAAAACAGATAAAGTCACTTTTGATATGGTATCAACCGACCTCATCGGCAATGTAAACGCCATTGATAAAGTTATTCATCGCCAGGGAGCATATTCTCCTGGTTCAGCCGAAGGCGTTACCCGTCCATGGTATATGCACCCTTTTCAGGAAGATAATCTGCTGGTTGTTCACGGCAGCCGTGATATCGAAATCTATACTCCGAAATATAATAGAGTTGAACATTTCACCGTCTATCCGGAGCAGATTTTTAAAAATGGTGAGCTGTTAGCTGAAGGCACATGTATAATCAACTGGCCGTGCGGAGTATTTCACCGCATAATCAGCAATGACTCTGAAGGCTCTGTTTCTCTGAATTTTGCGGTATATCACGCTGGGTTTGACATAAATTCAAATTTCAACGTTTATGATCTCAATGCCGACAACGGTCAATACCGGTTGATTCGAGAAGGAAGCAAAGATCAGGACATTCAAGAAGGATTTTAACCAAGAAAAAAGGGATGCCGGTAAAGGCATCCCTCTTGAACACAATACAGGTTGCAGTAAAATTACTTACCGCTGACAACCCCGTGATCTCTGAACACACGTGTCAAAGAAAATTCACCGAGTTTGTGACCAACCATATTTTCAGTCACGAATACCGTGGCGAAACTCTTGCCATTGTGAACACCAAATGTGTGTCCAACAAAGTCAGGAATTATCATCGAACGGCGTGACCAAGTTTGAATTGTACGTTTCTGACCAGTTTTGTTCATCTTTTCAACTTTGGAAAAAAGATGTTCATCAACAAAAGGTCCCTTCTTGATGGATCTAGCCATTATTTCTTCCTCCGTTCAACAATAAATTTACTGGACTGTTTCTTTTTGCCACGGGTTCTCTTGCCTTTCGCAAGCTGACCCCACGGAGATACTGGATGACCGCCGCCGCTGGAACGCCCTTCGCCTCCGCCCATTGGATGGTCGACAGGATTCATTGCAACACCGCGAACATGCGGTCTTTTGCCCATATAACGTTTCTTGCCGGCTTTACCGAGATTAACTTTGGAATGATCAATATTGCCTACTTGACCTATAGTCGCCCGGCAGTTAATGTGAATCATTCTTACTTCGCCGCTAGGCAATTTAATCTGAGCATAAGTTTCTTCTTTACCGCGAAGAGTTGCAGCCTGACCAGCGGAACGCACCAGCTTGGCGCCGCTACCGGGAGTCATTTCAATATTGTGCAACTGCAAACCAACAGGAATATCTTTTATTTGCAAAGAGTTGCCCGGTTTCAATTCAGCTTTCGCGCCGTTCATAACTTTGTCGCCAACCTTAATGCCAACCGGAGCGAGAATATAATTTCTTTCGCCATCGGCATAAGCCAGCAACGCAATGTTTGCTGTACGGTTAGGATCGTATTCAATTGTCTTTACTGTCGCCGGAATATCTTCCTTGTTGCGCATAAAGTCGATTTGACGATAACGGCGTTTATTACCAGCTCCGCGGAAACGGGTGGTAATCCGCCCGTAACTGTTTCTGCCGCCGGTTGAGCTTTTACCTTTGGTCAAGCTCTTTACAGGAGATGAAACAGTTATCTCGGCAAAATCCAATACCGTCATGCCGCGTCTGCTCGGAGATGTCGGATTATAACTTTTTACAGCCATTTTAAATACCTCGAATTTGCACTTTAGATAATGTCAATGCTGCCCTTAGAAAGAGTAATCACTGCTTTCTTCCAATCCGCCCGATGTCCTGACTTCAGGCTTCTGGCGGCACGCTTTGGCTTACCCTTGTAATTCATTACATTGACTGATTTTACTTCCACATTGAAAAGCTCTTCTACAGCTTTTCCGATCTCTATCTTCTCGGCTTTTGGATTTACCTTGAAAACATATTTTCCTTGCGCTGCAAGTACATTGTTCTTTTCAGTAATCACTGGCACGATAATTGTATCATAAGCAGTTTTCATCGTTACTTTTTCCTTTAAACCAGCCGCTCGACAAAAGCGTCAAGCGCATCTTTGGTAAATATAAGTTTATCAAAGCGAAGCAAATCATAAACATTTACGCCGACAGCACGCCGCAACACAACCTCAGGAATATTC
>JBAYVM010000387.1:0-3384 GCA_041674645.1 Victivallaceae bacterium
CAAACTCGTTTGCTGTTTTTGATAGCCGTTCTTTGGGCCGGATTTAATTCCGGTATGCCGTAAGTCCAGTCTTTATTGGTGCGATGAGCGGTGCTGGCATCAATAACTTTGGTGGTTTTATTGGTGATTAATTGAACTGATTCTTTTGAGGCGGCATCCGGCAAACATAAAAATACTAAATCTGCATTGTTCAAGTATTTTTGTTTTATGTCCAAATTCTTTTTGTCTGCTTCCGGAATGGTTAAGATGTCCAATTCATTTCTGCCATTTAACATGTCATGGATTTTTAACCCAGTGGTTCCGAACTGACCATCAATAAAAATTTTGTGTTTCATTTTATTCCTTATGTTTTGAAGGTTTATTTTGTCGTTAATATTGTTGTCTTTGAGAATAATTCGTTGACGGCGGTTTTGAAAAGAGGTTCAAAACGTTCATCGGTGCGACAGAAGTTTTCAGTTTCGTAACCGCCTTTTTCTGCGAAACTGGCGGAGAGCGGGAGATAGAAAAAGTCGTCCCGGCAGTTGGCGGCAACCGCAATAAATTTGTCCGGACTGATTGAGTTAACATAGAGTTGATATTCAACGAACGGCTCGCCCGGGAGAAAGAGCATTGATGTGTTGCCGAATGTCAGCAGGAACATTTCATAGTCCGGCTCCGGGTTGAATTGCATTGCGCCCAGCAACGCGGCGGCAGTCAGGCTTTCCCGTGGAACAACGAGTCGTTTGAGCAGATTGTCGCGGGAGATTTCTTTCACCGGGAATTTAAACGTCTGTTTTTGCCACGAAAATTCTGCGATTTGTTCCCAGGTTAAATTTCGCAGATTATGTTCAATTGCGTCCGCCAGACGTTTTCCGAATATTTGAATATTGTTCTCCAAGTCGGCGGAAGTATATTTCCCGGCCGTGACATTGCCGCCAGCGCCGGTGAAAAATATTGGCATAGAGTTCTGATTGCCAAGTTCAGCCAGGCGCATGGCTTCGCCCGGCGCGTCGGCGCTGAATTTGTCGCCGGTATTGGCAACCTGCGGATGCGTGGCGTAAAAACTCAAAGATGTGATAATTTGGTCATTAATTCCCTTGAAGCAGATTGTGCGGAGTAACGGGTCGATAATTCCTTCCGGCGCATCGCGTAAATCATTTTCGCCGCATCTGCTTAAGCGGGTGCGGAGTTGTTCGTTCGGCATTGTAACCCGACGGTTTGAAGCATACTCAGCTACCGGATTCTGCGCGTGACCGACGGCGGAGATTTCCTGAAAACTGTCCAGCGCTGCTGAGGCGGCGACGGAAACAGATTTGATAATCTCATCCCACCAGTTGAAATATTGCCGGTTGAATCGCGGAAAATATTCCGCCGCTTCAAAATCCATCAATGGCGCGTCATGCTGGTGAATGCAGTGAATTACCACGTTTTCAGCTTGAGTTTTTGTTGCTGACGCCAGCGCCGAACGCAAATTTTCATAAGCAGAATGGAGCAGTGCGGCATAGTCCATGGACGCAATCACCACCCGTTTTCTGCAGTCGTCAAAAATGCAACCACGCATGAACAGCGGGTCGCGGATGTATTGTGCTTGACTGTGCAAGTTAAGCCCGACCGGCATTTTTAATGGCGGAGTGCAGTCAGTTTTGAATATTGCCAGCTTTAACATAAAAGTCCTGTTGTTTGATTATCATAGTTTATCATTAATTACGGTTAAATCCATTGATGCGGGTTGAATTTGCATTTTTTTGTGAAAATGTATTGACAGATTCATGAGGAGAAGATATAATATGCCAACGTTGGCATAATTTGAATTAAGGCGGTAAAATGGGTTTAGTAACGTTAAAACATATTTCAGAAGAATCCGGGGTTTCGATTCGCACGGTGAACCGGGCGCTGAAAGGCGAGGGCGGGGTTGGCGAAGAGAAACGCCAGCGGATTTTGCGGATGGCGGCCGATATGGGCTATACTCCGAATATTGCGGCTAGGAATCTGCGCCTTCAGAAAAGAAATTTTGTCGGAATTGTTACTTATACTTCGCCGCAAACAATATTTATGCGGAAAAATTACGATTTACAACGGCGTCTGGAAATGAAAGGCTTTTATCCAATTCTCGGGATGTTGTCGGCCGATGCGCAGGCGGCGGCGGAAATGTTGCGTGAATGGGCTGGAATTGTTAATACCGTGGTATTTTTTGGCGGAACCGGAGAATGGAAACAACTGGATGCCTTGCATTGTTTGCCGCAGCAATGCATTTTTATTGATTGCAATACTGTCGGAGCTTCGTTTCACAACCTTATTATTGATCGCTCTTCCGGCATTCGTGACGGTATTCTCTATCTGCTGGAAAACGGAAGAAAAAAAATTGCCCGGTGCGGGAATATTCCCAACCGGGATGACGGTTTGAGTAAAGCGTTCAATTCGTTTAAAGGCGGAAAGAAGCCGGAATATGTTTATTTTCAAACCGATGGTTCGGATTTTGAGAACGGTTATGAAGTCGGGCGGCGGTTAGTGGACAGCGCTGCGGACGCGGTATTTTTTGATACAGATCGCATGGCATTCGGTTTTCTCAAATATGCCTGGGAAAATAAAATCAGCATTCCGAAGGATATTGCGGTAATTGGATTCGATGATGACCCCTGGGGAATGTGTTCCTGTCCGTCGTTAAGTACCGTCGCTCAGCCGATTGTGGAGATGAATGAAAAAATCGTGGAACTGGTGGAAAATCCGGTTTCTCCCGGACAGGCATATGTTTTTTCCACTAAGTTCATAAAAAGAGAGAGCATTTAAGCAGATATATTTGAGCCTTAACCGGTCAGAGTATATAGTAACGGAAACCATAATAACAACTTGCATAAGGAAAGGTTATTAAATGTCAGAAAAAAAGAATTATGTTGTTGTCGGTACTGGAGGCAGATCGGTAATGTTTACTACTGCTCTGGTAAGTGATTTTAAAGATGTGGCAGTGCTCAAAGCGTTCTGCGACACTAACCAGACCAGAATGAATTACTGGAATGATTTTATCCAGAAGGAACACGGTCATGCGGCGATTCCGACTTATAAAGCCGACCAGTTCGACCAGATGATTGCTGAACAGAAGCCGGATGTGGTAATCGTCACTTCCATGGACCGCACGCACCATCAGTACATTTGCCGCGCAATGGAACTCGGTTGCGACGTTATTAGCGAAAAACCGATGACTGTGGATGAAGAAAAATGCCAGCAGATTATTGACACTGTCAACCGCACCGGCAGAAAACTCACCGTTACTTTCAATTACCGTTACTCACCGCGCAATACTAAAATTAAAGAAATTATCAAAAGCGGTATGGTCGGCGATATCACCAGCGTGCATTTTGAATGGCTGCTGGATACTTGCCACGGCGCGGATTATTTCCGTCGCTGGCA
>JBAYVM010000388.1:0-3383 GCA_041674645.1 Victivallaceae bacterium
CCCAACATTGCAGTAAATAATTAACCGTTTCCTATAAAAAACAATATATGCCAAATAAAATATCACACAAACACATATGGAATAACATCTTAAAAACAATTTATGAAAAGAATCACACACAATTCACAATTATCGTCAAAGACATTTGTTTTACAGTTCTTTGCTGATGCGCATGGAACAGAAATCCGGGCCGCACATGGTGCAATAATTATTTTTACCGTTCTGTTCCGCCGGATGTTCGCCGGTTCTTTCCGCGAGCGCTTCCGCCCGGAACTGCCGCGCCCGGTCAGGGTCCAACGCCAGTTCGAATTGTTTTTCCCAGTCAAAGTCAGCACGCGCGGCGCTTATGGCGTCGTCACGTTTTCTGGCTTCCGGTTTTTTCAAGGCAATATCCGCGGCATGAGCAGCGATTTTATAAGCGATAACGCCATTTCTGACATCTTCCTGATTGGGCAGGCCGAGATGTTCTTTCGGGGTTACATAACACAACATCGCGGCGCCGTAATAAGCGCCGAGAGTGGCGCCGATAGCGCTGGTTATGTGGTCATAACCGGGAGCGCAATCCGTAACAATCGGGCCGAGAATATAGAACGGAGCATCCTGACAGATGTCACGCTCCATCTTCATGTTCATTTCAATTTCATTCAGCGGAACATGTCCGGGGCCTTCAACCATCGCCTGAACTCCGGCAGCACGGCAACGGGCAACCAGTTCGCCGAGAACGTTCAATTCTGCAAACTGCGCTTCGTCGCTGGCGTCCGCCAGGCAGCCGGGACGCATTCCGTCACCCAATGACAATGTGACATCATATTGCGCGCAAATTTCCAAAATCTTGTCAAAGTTGGTATAAAAAGGGTTTTCGCGATTATTAATCTGCATCCATTTTGCCAGAATCGAGCCGCCGCGGCTGACAATCCGGAGTAGACGTTTTTTCGCCAGCGGAACGTGTTCGCGCAGCAATCCGGAGTGAATCGTCATGTAATCCACGCCCTGCTCCGCCTGTTCCCGGATGACTTCCAGAATCAGTTCGTCGGACAAATCCTGCGCACTTTTAACCCGGCTAAGAACTTCATAAACTGGAACCGTGCCAATCGGCGCCGGGCTGTTGGCAATAATTGTGCTGCGAATATTCTGAATATTGGCTCCAGTGCTCAAATCCATCACGGTATCCGCGCCGTACTTAAGCGCGGTATGCAGTTTTTCCAACTCCATGCTCGGGCAGCTGGAAAGCGAAGAATTGCCAATATTGGCATTAATCTTAGTTTTCAAGCTTCTGCCGATACCAATCGGGTCAAGGCTGCGGTGATTGATATTCGCCGGAATGACAATAACTCCAGCGGCAACTTCCGCCCGGATTTCTTCCGGGTCACGTAATTCTTTTTCGGCAACCTTGCGGATTTCCGGAGTGATTTCTCCAGCTCTGGCACGGCTTATCTGAGTAACGGGTTTCAAAATAATTCCTCCAATATGTTTATAGTTTTTGCTGTCGCACCTTTATGCTGACTGATAGCCTGTAGCGCTTTTTCGCCCAACGTCTTCCGCAATTCGGCATCACGGAACAGTTCCCTCAGCGCGTCTTCAAGTTTATCATCAGAGTCAACAGTTACAAGCGCTGCTTTTTCTTTCAGCGCAGTTAATACAAATCTGAAATTTTTCAGAATACTTCCAGTAACAATCGGTTTACCGAGTAAGGCCGGTTCAATCAAGTTATGACCTTCATTCTGCCCGGCCAGACTTTTTCCCATAATCACCACATCAGCGGCATTCATAAATTTAAGCATTTCTCCGGTGGTATCCGCCAGCAGACATTTGACCGGATTTTCTTCCGTGCCGTCATCGACGCTGCGACGGCGGAACGATATTCCCTGTTTTTTCAAGACCGCAACAATTTCCGCTCCTCGTTCGGCATGACGCGGAACAATCACCAGCCGCAAAGCCGGAAACTCGGTTTGCAGCGTTTGAAATACGTTGCCAATCAGCTCCTCTTCTCCGGGATGAGTGCTTGCCGCCAGCAGGATTTGCCAGTCGCCCTGCCCGAAGTATTTTTCCAGTCCAGCCTCCGGAAGATTTTCCGGCACTTGCTGGTCAAATTTCATATTGCCGCTGATTTCCAGCCGGACAGCCGGAGCAACGGCGGCAAACCGTTGCCGGTCAGCTTCAGTTTGAACGCTGATAACGTTAAAATGTTCCAGCATCGGACGAAAAAATATTCTCCAGCGGTAATAGCCACGGCAAGATTTGTCGGACATTCTAGCATTGACCAGCGCCACTTTTGCGCCGTAACGCGCGGCTTCGGCAATCATGTTCGGCCAAATTTCAGTTTCAAATATCACCAACATCGACGGCCTGATTAACAATAACGTTCTGAGCACAAAGAAGATAAAATCAATCGGGCAGAAAATCACCGCGACATCTTTCGGGGCTTTGCTTCTGGCCAGTTCCTGTCCGGTCGTCGTGGTCGTTGAAATTACAAATTTTCTGGACGGTTCACGCCGCCGCCATTCCTGCAGCATGGAAAGCGCGACCATGGTTTCGCCAACGCTTACCGCATGAATCCACACCGCTCCACGGTATTTCTGCAATTCCCTGATGCGTTCCGGTGAAAACAGCGCGAATCTCTCGCCGAAAGTTTTCTTCCAGCCCGGACGCCGAATCAGCTTGAACAGAATTCCTGGAATAAAAAACAGGAAAACGATTGGAAATAAAATATTATATATAAATCTCAAACTAAATTCCTATCATTCTACAGTTACACTTTTGGCCAGATTGCGCGGCTGGTCAATCTCGCATCCGCGTTCTCTGGCAATATAATAAGACAACAACTGCATTGCCACCACCGTCGGAATCGGAGCGACAAACCGTGAACATGGCGGAATCCAGATTATATCGCGTGTCAGCCTGGCAACTTCATCGTCGCCCTCGGTGGCAGTAGCGATTACCGGAGATTTGCGCGCCATACATTCCTGAATATTTCCCAACATTTTGTCTTTGCCGGGAATGTCATTCGCCAGAGCAACTACCGGAACCCGTTCCTCCAGCAACGCAATCGGACCGTGTTTCAACTCAGCCGCATTGTATCCTTCGGCATGAATATAACTAATTTCTTTAAGCTTCAAAGCGCCTTCCAGCGCGACTGGATAGAGACTGCCGCGACCGATAAAGAAACAATCTTCAGCGGAAGCATATTTCCTGGCAATCTGTTCAATCTCCCCTGCCCGCGCCAACACTTTGCGGATTAAATCCGGGATTTCCTGAATTTCATCAATGAGTTTAATGCCGTCAGCGTAATCAAGCCGACGGTTCCGTCCGAACAGCAACGCCATCAACAGCAGAACTGTTACCTGACAAGTGAATGCCTTGGTTGAGGCGACACCGATTTCCGG
>JBAYVM010000389.1:0-3371 GCA_041674645.1 Victivallaceae bacterium
ATGCGCGTCGCCATTTTTTGCCTCAACTACTTCGTAAGGCACTAAATGTCTTTCTCCTGCAACTTCAGAAAATTTACGTCCCATAAAACGTTTTACCGAAAAAACGGTGTTTTTCGGATTAGTCACGCCCTGACGTTTAGCGGTCTGCCCCACCAAACGTTCGCCGCCTTTTGTAAACGCTACAATCGACGGAGTAGTACGATTACCTTCAGCATTGGGAATAATTTTTGCTTCCCCATGCTCCATCACAGCCATACAGCTGTTAGTTGTTCCCAAATCGATTCCGAGTATTTTACCCATGATTACGATTCCTTTCTTTTAAAATTCAGACTTTTCTGTGAAGGATTTTAGCAACATGCATGCCAACTTTAAATTTTTATACTTAATAAACTGAATATTTTTAAAATACATAAGGCAAACTGCGAAATAAGCAATTAAAAACACCATCGTAATAAATCCGGGTAAACTGCGACGACTGGCACACAAAACCGTGCCACTGCGCCATCCTGTCGCACATCAGGCTTTTTATTCTGGTTTTTCAGCGAAAACTCTCTTGTAATCATTTTTGAATTATGATTATATTGCTATATAATATAAGACGTTTTTATATAAAAACTCATCATTCATGGTAAAAAAATGCTTAAAACACTGAAAGCCTTTCCATTGCGTGACTGCAATGCTTTTTTCCCGGAACGTTCACTGAAGCTACATTCCATGCTGATTAACTGCGGACATCAACGGGTGGACAGCTCTTCGTATTCCTGGAACGGTCTGCGGCGCGGCAATCGAGATTTTTTCATCTGGCAATACACGATTTCAGGTCGCGGGGCATTAAAATCAGGCGACTGCACTTACTCCATCGAACCGGAACAGGCAATGCTACTGACCATTCCCGACGATCATTGCTATTATTTTCCGGAAGGCTCAACGCACTGGGAGTTCATTTTTCTGACTCTGTACGGTTCGGAAATCATCCGGCTGGCGCACGAATTGAAAAAACATACCGGAGCAGTGACAAAATTCAGCTTAAACTCTCCCCCGGTACACACTGCCGTTGCTATTCTGGAAAAGTTTTTTAACAATACGGTTTCCAGTAAATATACCACATCCAGCCTGGCGTATGAATTTATGATGAATTTGCTGGAATATACGAAACCGTCCATCTCCGGCAGCGGCAAACATCCGGAATTCATAAACCGGGTATATGATTATTGTTTAAAGAATATTGAGCGTGAAATAACCATAGACAACATGGCTAAAATCGCCGGTTACAGCCGTTATCATTTCTCCCGGATGTTCCGGAGTTATCAAGGCATGTCACCAATGGAATTTGTTACTGACTTAAAAATGAAAATGGCGGTAAGAATGCTTCAAAACGAAGCTTTGACGGTCAAAGAGATTGCCGGACGCTGCGGCTTTGAAGATGTCAGCTATTTCTGTAAAGTTTTCAAAAAAAATCAAGGAGTGCCGCCCGGAGGATTTCGTGCAGGCCAGGAGACGGAATAATTTTATTGAGATAAATTTCGTTCTGCGGATTCATTTTTGCAACAAAACAACTATTGTAAAAAATATTCAACAACAGGTGAAATTACTATGAAAATCGTTTCTAAAGAATTATTGGCCGACCTGACCACCAAAGCACGCGAGTCAGTCCGCAAAAGAGCGCATCATAACCTGCACGAAAGCCTGGATGAAGACATTCACCGGCTGTGCATTGCCGCCGAACCGGGTTCATACATCCGCCCGCATCGTCATTTTTCCAACAACAAATGGGAACTTTTTATCATATTGAAAGGTAAAGTCGCGATTTTAACATTTGACGCCAACGGCGCCGTGCTTGACCGGATTGAAATGGTGGCAGGAGATGCGCCGTGCGCGGTCGAATATTCCTCAGACGCCTGGCATACATTTGTCGCGCTGGAATCAGGCACGGTTGCCATGGAAGTGAAGCGCGGCCCCTATCAAGCGCCAACTGCCGACGATTGGGCTGGCTGGGCTCCGGCTGAAGGCGAAGTTAATGTTCCTGAATTTGAACAATGGTTTTGCCGGGCGCAGCCTGGCGAAAGTTTCAACCAACAGAACTGATTAATATGGGAAAGTATATTTTAGCGCTGGACCAGGGCACCACCAGTTCCCGTTCAATTATTTTTGACCGGGATGCTCAAGTCGTTGCTCTGGCGCAAAAAGAATTTCCGCAAATATATCCCCTGCCCGGCTGGGTGGAACATAATCCGCTGGATATTTGGGAATCCCAATACGAATCCGCAATTGCAGCGCTAAAAAACTCCAGAATTCATCCACGTGAGATCAGTGCGATTGGAATTACCAATCAACGGGAAACCACCCTGCTCTGGAACCGGAAAACCGGAATACCGGTACACAATGCAATCGTCTGGCAATGCCGTCGCACGGCAGCCATGTGCGACAAACTGAAACAGGACGGGCTTTCTGAATTTATCAGAATGAAAACCGGCCTGATTCCTGACGCTTATTTCTCCGCCACTAAATTAAAATGGCTGTTCGATTCCAACCCGGACATCCGGAAAGCCGCCGTCAATGGCGAGTTGTGTTTTGGAACCGTCGATTCATGGCTGTTATACAATCTTACCGGCGAGCACGCCACTGATCCGTCAAACGCCTCGCGCACTATGTTGTTCAATATTCATTCATGCAACTGGGATCGCGAATTGCTGGAACTGTTCGATATTCCGGAAGCGGTGTTGCCGGAGGTAAAAATCTCCTGCGGCTTGTTCGGAACAACTAAAAAACAATTATTCGGAACAGAAATTCCCGTATGTTCAATGCTTGGCGACCAACAGGCAGCGCTTTTCGGACAAGGATGTTTCCTGCCGGGAACGGTTAAAACCACTTACGGAACCGGATGTTTCACCTTGCTGAATACAGGAAGTGAAGCTGTAACTTCCACGAATAAATTACTGACTACTATCGCCTGGAATATTGGCGACGGACCGGTTTACGCACTCGAAGGTTCAGTCTTCATTGGCGGCGCGGTCGTGCAATGGTTGCGGGATGAACTTAAATTTATCGTCAGTTCAGAAGAATCTGAAGAGCTCGCGGCAACGGTTCCCGGTTCAGACGGCGTAATCTTCGTTCCAGCATTTGTCGGACTAGGCGCACCATACTGGGACCAGGAGACGCGGGGAACAATTTTCGGCCTCACTCGTGGTAGCAACCGCGCCCACCTTGCCCGGGCCGCATTGGAAAGCATCGCGTTTCAGTGTTGCGACCTGATTGCCGCATTGGAACAGGATGTCAACCGCAAACTCGAATTCATGCGCGTAGACGGCGGAGCTTCAGCGAATAAATTGTTGATGCAATTCCAGTCAGATTTGCTTGGCATTCCGCTGGAA
>JBAYVM010000390.1:0-3341 GCA_041674645.1 Victivallaceae bacterium
CAATCGCGGATTTGAATGACCGGGTTTAACTAACCCGGTTTTTTATTTTACAGACAAACTCACACGCCAAACCATTTTTCAGCCAGCAAAAGACCAGCAATGATATATGCCGGAGCCGCGAAAATAACCGAAATAATCCTGGCGACTTCAAACTCATTTTCTGATACTTCAAGCCCGTCAGGCGTTAAAATATCAGTTCGCCCCCACATCGACAAATAAAAGTCAGCGATAATAATTGCAACTGTTGGCAAAGTAATCCACCGGGTTATTCCCGTGCTCAACGAATCAGAGAAATATATTATTATCATAGCTACAAGATAAGATCCGGAAACAAGTTCATAAGCCAACATCCACCACTTGCCTCTATATTTTATCCAATAAATGGAATTACCCAACAGTATTGAGACAAAAACAGCAACATAAGCATACATCAAATATAGCATTCAACCACTCCATGAGTATTCGCTCCGACTTACGGCAACACTACAGTTTTTCTGCTGCACATTTCTGTAGTCGTTTCGTTTTTCCCGCCCTGAAAATATTCATCCGGCAGCACAATCGTTTTTTCCGGCTGATTATCAATATCAACCGATGATTTACTTAACGCATCTCTGTCTTTCCCCGTACCCGGTCGTGGCTCATACAATGATGGCATTGTTTCCCGCATATAATTTGCCAGGGTTACAATTGTCGGACCATAGCCGTCTTTGTATATATGATATTCCAAGTCACGCGCCAATTCGGAAGTTTTCTGATACCGTTCGTCCGGGTCTGTATCCAACATCAAGCGAAGAATTACCAGCAGGTCTTTATTCGTGTCTTTGGGAAGACGTGTCCAATCAATACAATTATCTTTCGCCTGCTGAAGAATGTCTTTAAGTTGTCCTTCCAGGCGTCTGGCGGTGTAACCGGAGGAAAGCATATAAAACAGCACAGCGCCCAAAGAATAAATATCCGACCTGAAATCTATATTCTGCCGGTTGGCTTGTTCCGGAGACATAAACGGTAATTTACCAGAAACCGAGTCGTCGTCGCCCATATTAACCGCCCGGGCAATGCCAAAATCAGTTAATTTAGGCAACCCTTCAGTCGTAATCATTATATTATGCGGACATACATCACAATGGACAATATTCAATGGCGAACCAGTCGCATCGCATCGACTATGAGCATAAGCAAGTCCCCGGGCAATTCTAGCGGCAATAAATACCGCCAGGTTTTCCGGAAAACATTGTCTGATTTTTTTATGAAATTCAATAAAATCATAGAGCGACACTCCGTCAACATATTCCAACACGAAATAATAATCGCCATTAAATTTATCCAGCTGGTAAATCTGTACGATATTTTCATGCACCAGGTTGGCAACCAGTTTTGCCTCTTCGATAAACTTGGTCACAAATTTTTTGTCACTGGAATAACAATCGAGTAGTGTTTTGATGGCAACGACTTTCTCGAAGCCTTCAACGCCTTTTTTCAGAGCTTTAACCACTGACCCCATACCGCCTTCAGCAATATTCTCAATAATTTCATACTCAACGCTTCCAATAATTTTCTTCATAATGGTAAATCCTCCTATTTTTTCAGCATTTTACGTTCTTCAAGTAACTCTTCCAGCCAGCGCTTTTGGGCGGCATCACAACTAATTCTAGCAGCAGCAGTAAAAAACTGATGCTGTTGCAGAAATTTAATCTCAAAGTCCAGCCATTCCAAATCTGAAAACGTTTTCCCTTGCTCAGAAAGTTCAGTGCGTAACAGTCTGGCGTATTCATGACAGCGCTCTCCACCTAAATACCCAAGGTCAGCATCACAAATTATCATTTCCGACACCGTTTTGGGATTAAAAGGCCAAACTGTGGCCATAATGATGGATGCGATTAACTCCACGTCTTCCGGGGTATAACCATAACTACCAAGCGTTTTCCGCGCTATTTCAGCGCCAATCGGCTCATTGTTAAACGGCGAATAAATATATCCGGTGTCATGAAATAAGGCTGCGGTCTTCACCAGTAACAGTTCTCTGTCGCTGAGACCTTCTGCAATAGCAAATTTTTCTGCAGCGTTAATTACATCAATGGTATGTTGCACTTTATGATAATGAATGCTCTCCGGCAATTCATTCCGCAGACGTTGCAATACAAATTTTTCTACTTTATCAAAATCCATAATATACCTTCTCCCAGTATAAATATTACGTTACTGAATATAGCATCAATCAAAATCTGTTTAAAACTACAACGAAAAAATATTGTTATCTTTTGCTCTTAAGTGCCATGGAATATCAAAGGCGAGTAACAGTCCAATCAAAAACAGAGATTTTTTACGACATCAGTGGCTTGATTCATGAAAATCAAGACGTTCATAAGATAATCTTAAAATCTATGTGAACGTCTTCTTGATAATACTGTAATCTGGCGATTGATTTTATCTGAGATTCCAGTTATAGTTATTGCCATTAACCAATTATCACAGGGAGTCAGTATAATGTATAAGTTAGTATTGGTAATTGCATGCGCGGCAATCGCGGCGGCGCTGACTGGTTGCGGCAGTCTTAACCGTAAAGTCGGCGGTCCTGAAATGCCGGAATCGCTGGTGGAATTCGCCAAAGCCATGCCGGAAGGCCGGTCAAAAATGTCGATTGATTTCGGCGAAAAAGAGTTGCTGACCAACAGATGGGCATCAAAAGTTTACCCAATATTTCCCGTATTTTACTGGTCCACCCTCGGCTCATTTGAACAGAATGAAAAATTCGGCGTAAGAACCGTAACCACCTTCTTCCCGCTATTCATAGTGATGCGCGATTCGGTCTATAATCAGTCCGGACAACGAACCAAGTGGGATACATTTTTCAACCTGGCGCTGGTGCTGTGGTATGAAGACAACATGACGCCGGAATCTTCCGATTTCAAAACCGGTATTTTGTGGATTCCCGGCATCGGTCCACTCATCGGCGTCGGTCCGGAATTCTTCCAGTTTCTATGGATTCCATTCACTGATTTTAAATAAAACAACAACAAGGACTAAATCATTATGTTAAAATGGCTGGCATCGTTTGTGCTCTTCGTCGTTCCGGTAGTAAGTTCAATTCATGCTGAAGAAAATGCCAAATACGTTTTCCTGTTCATCGGCGACGGCATGGGCGTCAACCAGCGTATGCTGGCGGAAACCGTTTTGCAATCAGAACATCCAGGAGCACGACTTGCGATAAATTCCCTGCCGGCCAACGGCTTGACCGGAACGAATAATCTGGAAGGCCAAGTAACCGATTCCGCCGCTTCCGGCACCGCCATCGCCTGCGGCGTAAAAACCAGCAATGGCATAATCGGGCTGACTCCGGCTCC
>JBAYVM010000391.1:0-3318 GCA_041674645.1 Victivallaceae bacterium
GCTCTGTGCGTTCCCAAGCAATGTCATAAGCAGTATTGTGAATGCCAAACCTGGCTGATTCAACGCGACGATAACCCAGCTTATAAAGAGGATTATTACTGTCATTGGCTCTGAAATGCGGATACTCCCAGGAGCATACTTCGTTGAAAAACGGCAATGAACTGTCACTCATAACCGTTCTGACACTGTCTCTTTTCCAACAGTCAGCGGGCAATTCATCGGCCAGAGTTTGCGGAGAAAGCATTGGAATAAACATTATTTTCCGGTTTATCTCTGCTGAAAACTTATCAATCTCCTGTTTAATGACCTCGTTTGTTTTTGAAAACTGCCACTTCTGATAAGCAATAAGCTGTTCCTTGTGCTTCGCCAATATTTGCTCAGGAGAATCATTTTTTATGGTTTCATAAGGAACATTCATAAATTGGGCAAAACCACGCATTGAGCGTTCGGTAAAACTGCCGCTGTCCATCCCGAAAATAAACGGTTCCCAGTTAGGTTGCAGATAATCAAATCCTTCCTTGTCAAGCGTCTTCAGCAACGCTTGAAGTTCTTCCCGGAAAAATTTACCGTCCTGAATGATATAAGCCGGGTCGTACGCTCCATAAGAAGTTTTGCCGCCAGCGTTCTTCAACAAATATTCTTGAGGAATTTTTCTGCCGGAGCCAGTTTCATATAATTGATAAGCGTTTGCGAACGGACTGCCCGGATTACAAAAAATAGTTATGCCTCGCTTCTTGAAAGCATAGTTAACCGGTGAAACATCACGGTTTTTGTTTGCCGCCAGTGCGCGCAAGCTCTTTGAAGTATGAATCGCATTAAAACCCAGACTGCGATAATAGTCGGCAAACGTTTCCAGCGCGGAACCATAAAATTCCAGTGAGCTTCCGGCGCTTATTCCGGTAAAAAATCTTTTCGGAGTTTTGACCGTCCCGAGTGGAGAAATTGTTTTAAATTTAAATTCACACGGTTTACATTCGATGTTTTTGTCCCGAAAATAAATATAAGCAGGCAAAACTTTCCCGGTTGGCGGCAGGTTACTTTGCATAACCAGATCAAGCGCACGAAGATTTGCCCCTTGAATAAAATCTTTATTCCGCAGTATGTTATCCGCATATCCCATAGAATAACTATACCGGATATATTTTTTCCCTTGCAAGTTGATTGGCTGAGGAGCGGCAAGCTGTTTTGAAGCATGATCAGCGCCAATTACGCTTATTCCTTCCGGCAATTCAATCACTATTTCCGGCGTGCCGTCAGGCTTATACCCAAGCGTGTTTTTTACCGCAAAACGTACAATCTGCGGAGTGTGTTCTGGCATATAATAAATATTGTCATCAACGTAATAATTGGGATAGAGGCGAAACGCTATTGCATCTTTCTGGTCAATGATATGAGCTTCAAGCTTCATGTCATCCAACCATATCATTCCCTTGTGTTTGACATGAATAACAGTTTTTATTCCATACTCGCCTGGATTTAAAGTTACGACAGATTCAAATTTCTTCCAGTCAAAAATACTCTTTTCCGTTTTGAAACAAGTCATATACCGGTTTTTAATCACTTTTCCGTCTTTGTCATAAACCGATAATACAACCCAAAATTCGCAACCTTCATCTCTGACCCACATGGAAAATTTATAAGTTCCCGGAGAAATAGGAATGATGGTTTTCGGATAAGCGACAAAATAGTTGTCTTGATTTTGCAGACTAATCTTTAATGAACCGCGCCCGGCTTTTTTTATCGACAAATCGGCTGTTCCGCAAGGATTATCCGTCTTAGAAACTGCTGGATACTTAATAAAACGGTTGGCCCCCCAACCTTCCGGTGCTCCATTTTTCGAAATATTGTCAAAGCCTTCAGTTACTATATTTTGACAAAACCCAATCGCTGCCGTCAAAAACACAGTCAGTGTAATTAGAGATTTTAGATGTTTCTTTAGCATAATATTCCTTATGTTATTGTTTTTATATACCTAATCTGCAATTATAAAAAAACTCTCATGAAATTTATCGTTGTTGCCCTTACACAATTTACGTCCTTCAATTCGTTGTATATTAGATGCAGTAGATTACAGACTTGCGATATTTAACTGCAATTGCATCTCTGCGCCCGGCTTAATCTGCTTGGGCGTGAAAAATAATTCCAAAGTGCTAATTTCCTGTTTTTCCATTGCCCAAATCAGGATACCGGCCAGATTAGCGGGCGTGTCAACTTTGACTGACCCGGCTGAACTCTTTAGCGTTACTGAGTTCGTGTTTACCGCTCTCTTTTTTACATTGGCGAGTAAATCTTCAATTTTTGCGACCTTATCGTTACCGTTCCGGCAATAATTACTAACCCAAAGGTCTGAAGCAGATAGTAGTTCATTCCCTGCTTGAATTGTTGGCTTGTATCCCCATTTGCTGAAATTTAAAATATTAGCCGCCCAGAATCCGACTGTAACAGGCAGGCTGCTCTTGTTGATAAACCGGTAGTTAACCGACAGTTCAGTTTTTTTGTCGGAGATTTGAAATGTCTTGTAAACCGTCAGTCCTTTAAATGCGCCTTTGGTTAGGTTCTTATAGAAGACCAGATTCAGTTTGCCATCTTTCACTTGCTGATTTTCAAACTGATAGACTCCATCGATTCCACCTTCAAGACCGGCAGGCAGATAGAAGCGGTCAAGACCAAGTTTCTGTTCTCCGCCTTTGGCAGAAACCAAAGTTTTACCTTCCGCCTGCCACTCGACAACCATCGCGCCGCTTTCCGGCGCAATGGTCACCTGTTGTGATGATGTCTTTACTGTAAGCCAATATTTACCTTCCCGCTTTTTTAGCGAAGTTTCAACACCGCCGACAATCAATGGCTTGAATTGAGACGCGGCTGCAAACACCTCTTGTTCCCCCTTCAGCTCACGTTGTATTTTATCTGTTTTTTCCTGCCGCTCAATGAATGACTTATCCAGTACCGGAATCAGTTTGTCGTTTTCCTGGCGAATAGTATCCAGATCAACAGCTCTGCCATAATTTTTGCCGTTTTGCCACGGTTCAATAACCAGAAATTTTACCGACATCGGAGAAACTCGCACGGGGATGCTGCGCAGTTCGGCATTTGTTACCCATGGATTAACTTTGTCGCGATAATATTCTTTTTCGTATGGAGCGGTGATAACAAATTTACCAACAGGCAGAATTAATGACAAATCAGCTGGCGCCGAATCATTAAAATCGAAATTGCAGACTGCAACCAATACTTTGCCATCCTTTTCAAACGCCCTGACCGCAAGACGATGACTGAAGTCATATTCTTTACTTTTGAATAATTGGGTTTTAGAATTTA